>DASVIK010000291.1:0-2093 GCA_036382135.1 Candidatus Limnocylindrales bacterium
AGGCCATCCGCGGCGGCGAGCCCTTCGACCGTCGTGATGCGCCGACCGGCCGCCTGGTGGGCGAGGAACGAGCACGAATTCACGGGACGTCCATCAAGCAGGACCATGCACGCCCCGCACTCGGAGTCGTCGCAGCCCTCCTTCGTGCCCGTGAGGCCGAGGTCGTCCCGGATCGCGTCGAGCAGCGAGCGACCGGGCTCGAGGGCGAGCTCGTACGGCACCCCGTTCACGATGAGCGTGAGGGCGAGCTTCATGCGCCGACCTTCCCGGCCCGGACGAGGGCGGCTTCGAGCGCGCGCCGGACGATGACCGGGACCATCGCCGTGCGGTACCGCGCGCTGGCCCGCACGTCGTCGATGGGCCGGGCCGCCTCGCCTGCCGCGGCCGCCGCCGCGGCGATGATCTCGGCCGTCGGGGCATGGCCGCCGACGATCCGTTCCGCCGCGGCCACCCGGATGACCGTCGGGGCGACGGCCGTGATCGCGATCCGCGCCTCCGTGCACCGGCCGTCGCCGTCGAGGGCGACGAGCGCCGCCGCACCCACGACCGCGATCTCCATCGCGGCGCGGTATTCCAGCCGGAGGTACGCGGAGCCGACCCGCCCGGCTGGCTGCGCCGGTACGACGACGCCGACGAGGAGCTCTCCGGGAGCCAGGGCGGAGCGCCCGGGACCGGTGAGGAACGCGGCGAGCGCGAGCGTCCGTGACCCGCCGGTCGATCGAAGCTCGACGGCCGCATCGAAGACGAGCAGCGGCGAGCCGGTCTCCATCGCGGGCGACGCGTTGCACAGGTTGCCGCCGAGCGTGCCAACGTGGCGTGTCGCGGGCGAGCCGACGAGCGCCGAGGAATCGGAGAGGGCCGACCAGCGGTCGCGGATGAGACTCGAGCGCTCGAGGTCCGCGTGCGTCACGAGCGCCCCGATGCGGAGCCCGCCATCGGCCGTCCCCTCGATCTCGTCGAGCCCGGGCAGCCGGTCGATGGCGACGATCGCGTCCGGCAGCGGCCGCCGGCCGCCTCGGGCCGCCACGACGAGGTCCGTGCCGCCGGCGACGACCCCGGCTCGCGGCCCGAGCTCGGCCAGGAGGCGCAGCGCGTCCTCGAGCGTGGCCGGTGCATGGAACGTCCGCCCGGGGGCGGCCACGGCCATCTAGGCGTCCTCGCCGGTCATGGCCGCCCAGACCCGCGGCGGCGTCATCGGCAGGCGATGGAGGCGCACGCCGGTCGCCGCCGCGATCGCGTTGGCCACGGCCCCGGCGGTCGGCACGACCGGCGGCTCCCCGACGCCCTTCGACCCGAAGGGCCCGCCGTCCGCGGCCGGCGCGTCGATGAACGCGATGCTGACGGCGGGGACGTCGGCCGCGGTCTGGAGCTTGTAGTCGAGCAGGTGCGGGTTGGCCTGCTGGCCGCCCCGGAAGACGGTCCCCTCGGTCAGGGCGATGCCCAGCCCGTGGGCGATGCCACCCTCGACCTGGCCCTCCGCGCCGGTCGGGTTCAGCACGCGCCCGAAGTCGTGACCGGCGGTCACCTTGAGGACCCGGACCACGCCTGTCTCCCGGTCGACCTTGACGTGCGCCGCGTGGGCGAAGAACGCGGGCGCGGCGAACGCCGGGAACGACACCCGGCCGACGCACCCGGCCGCGTCGCTCGCGGGCATCGCGGGCGCCGGCGGCGACGCCTCGCCGGTGATGAGCTCGCCGACGTCCTGGGCCTGCTGGGCGAGCGCGGCGATCGTGACGGACCGACCCGGCGCGTCCTTGGCCCGGACGAGCCCGTCGACGAGCTCCAGGTCCGCGGGGTTCGCCTCGAGCGCCTCCGCGGCCATCCGGAGGAGCCGTTCGCGGATGTTGCCGGCCGCCCGAACGACGGCCCGCCCCACGTTGAACGTCGTCTGGCTGCCCGAGCTGCCCCAGTCGAAGGCGCCGGCGTCCGTGTCCTGGTAGACGAGCGAGATGCGCTCGGTCGGCAGGCCGAGCTCGCGCGACGCGAGCAGGGCCAGCCCCATCACGGAGCCCGAGCCGTTCTCCTGGGCGCCAGTCACGATCGTCGCGCTGCCGTCCGCGTTGAGCTTGATGTAGGCGCCCGACGGTCCCGGC
>DASVIK010000292.1:0-5632 GCA_036382135.1 Candidatus Limnocylindrales bacterium
GGCGTAACGCCGATCCGATCTTCGCCCGCCTGGACTCCAGCCGGACGAACGTGGTCGCGGTCACCCTGACGGCGGCCGCCGTCATCGCCATCGTCCTGTTCGTGATGTTCCGGGCGGCCCAGAGCCGCATCACGCGCCAGACCTCCGCCCTCATCGACGCGACGCGCCAGGATCCCCTCACGGGCTGGCTCAATCACGGCGCGATCGTGGAGACGCTCACGGATGCGGTCGAGGAGGCCCGCGGCGCAGCCGATTCGGTGGCGGTCGCGCTCATCGACGTCGACAACTTCCGGCTGACGAACGAGACGTACGGCCACGAGGCGGGCGACCAGGTCCTGTTCGAGCTGTCCCGTACCCTGTCCGCGGTCGTCGATCCTGCCTGGGTGTGCGGCCGCTACGGGCCCGACGAGTTCCTCGTCGTGGCGCGAGGAGCGACCGCCGTCGACCTCGAGCCGGCGATGGGGCGCCTCCAGACACGCCTGGTCGACAAGGCCATGACCTTCGAGGGATCCGAGCGGCTCCCGGTAACGGTGAGCGTCGGGATCAGCTTCTTCCCGGTCAACGGCACCTCCGTGAACGCCATCCTGTCCGTCGCCGTTGTCGCGCTCGGCCAGGCGAAGGCAAGCGGCGGCGACCGGGTCTGCCTCGCCGCACTCGAGGCGGCCCGTCCGTCCGATGCCCCGTTCGATGTCCTGCGCGGACTGATCATCGCGGTCGATACCAAGGACCGCTACACGAAGCGCCACTCCGAGGATGTCGCCCGCTACGCCGACTTCCTGGCCGGCCTTCTCGACCTGGATCCAGAGCTCAGGCGCGCCGTCCACACGGCCGGCCTCCTCCACGATATCGGCAAGATCGGGATCCCTGACGACATCCTGCGCAAGCCCGGGAAGCTCACCGAAGCGGAGTACCGGGTCGTCCAGCAGCACGTCGCGCTCGGCGACATGATCGTGCGCGACATCCCCGATCTCGATCTCGTCCGAGGCGGCATCCGGCACCACCACGAACGCTGGGATGGCGACGGCTATCTCGACCTGCTGGAGGGCGAGCGGATCCCGCTCATCGCCCGCATCCTGTCGGTCGGCGACGCCTTCTCCGCCATGACGACCACTCGGCCGTATCGCAAGGCGCTCCCCGTGGATGAGGCGCTGCGACGCCTCGAGGACGCCTGCGGCACCCAGCTCGACGAACGGATCGCGCTCGCCTTCGTGAGCGGCATCCGCACCGCCGCGGACCCGCCCCTGCCGGGCGACGAGCGGATCGGCGAGATCTGGGCACCGTTCCAGCGGGTCGCCTGATGCTCCGACCGCGCTGGCTCATCGCCGTCGTCGCCTTCGTGGCCCTGCTCGGCCTGGGCTCGATGAGCCCCGCAGGGACCGTGGCGGCTGCGCCGGATTGGAGCGTGGGCGCGGTGCCCATGAACCTCGTGTATGGCACTCCCACGACCATCGAGGTATCCGTGACCGGCGGCTCGACGCCGATCGGGTGCCTCGAGATCACCCTCGCCAACTCGGACACGGCAACCAGTGCGTCGATCACCGCCGTCCCATCGGGATCCGCCTGGACCGCGTCCGTTGGGGCCGGGTCGCGCGTCGTGGTCCTGACCGCCGCCAGTGCCGCCGATCGACTGACCAACGGCCAGACCCTGACCGTCGCGATCGAGGTGGTATCGACGGGCCAGAAGTCCGAGACGTGGAAGGTCACCGGCCACCAGGGCGAGACGACGACGAGCTCGTCGACCGGGCTCCATTCCCTGTCGATCAGCGGGATCGCCGTCGTCGGGGCGCCCAAGCCCACACCGAAGCCGACCCCCTCGCCGAAGCCACCGCCCACGCCGAGGCCGACGCCCCGGCCGACTCCGACTCCGACCCCGCCCCCCGCTCCCACCCCGACGCCGACGCCCACCGCGACGCCGACGCCCGCGTCCACGCCCAAGCCCACGCCGACCCTCACGCCGACCCCCACGCCGACGCGTCCGGGCCGAGCAGGGTCAACGCCCTCGCCGTCGTCCACATCCGGCGCGACGGGTGGCGGAGCGGGATCGCTCGGTGGAGGTGGAAGTTCGGCTGGATCCCCGCCGCCCCCCGGGCCGATCGGCGGCCTGACCGTGGCGTCCGACGTCACCACGGCCGCCGGGAGCACGGCGGCCCCCGTCATGCCGACGGTCACCCTGGGCAACGTCACGCTCGGCTCGTCGTTCAAATGGCTCATCCCGACGTTCGCGTTGTCCGTTCCGGGGGCGCTCATCGTGGTCGCCGTGGCGATCCAGCTGATCACCGGCCTGACGTTCGTGGAGCTCACCCGGCGCTGGCTGGGGGCTGTCTTCCACCGGCGGCGCGCGATCGAGGCGTCGACGCACCACTAAGGCCGCCGTTCGGTGCCAGCCCGCACCGAACCGCTGGCGCCGACCGATGCCCCGGTGGTACGACTTCCGCACGTGGCAGGGCCTGTCCTCCGATCGCTCGATCGCAGGTGCCTGCAGTGAGGTCATCGCGATGGGCATCTTCCATCTGGGGCACCGGGCACGACGCCTGGGCAGCGCCGCCATCCTCGTCGGCGCGCTGACCTTGGCTTCGGTCTCGGTCGTCTCGGCCGGCAACGGCAACAACGGAACCGTCAAGATCCAGGAGGGCGCAAGCAACGCCGAGCCCGTCACGAAGAACGAGCCGCATGTCTGCACGTTCCACATGCTCTTCCTGTTCGCCGACGCGGGCCAGGCGGGCGACTGGTCGATCGACCAGCAGCCGCCCACCGGTCGTGACGCGTCGGTCGTGAGTGGCAGCTACCTGACCGACACGAACGGCGAGTTCGCGACCGTGGAGTACGGCCTCCCGATCGGCCACTACACGCTGAACTGGGAAGGCCGCAACGACCAGAACATGAAGCACAAGACGTTCTGGGTCACCTGCGAGAATCCCGCTGGACCGTTCGGCGGTGGCGGTGGTGGTGGTGGCGGTGGTGGCGGCGGGATCGGCTGACCCGAACTGGATGGGGTGGCTCGCGCCGCCCCATCCCTCTCCTCAGTTCCCGCAGCCGGCCGAGGCCGATGGGGCAGGGGTCGGGGTCGACGCGGGGGCCGTGGTGACGCTGTCGATCGGCAGCGTTGCCGTCCAGACCGCCGACTTCGGGACCCCGCCGGCGGTGTAGCTCAGCCCGAGGCCGAAGATCGACCGGCCCTCGACGATCAGGACGTGCATCGAGGCGCGGTTGAACTGTGGCTCCTCGGGCATCTTGTGCCACGTCCGGCCGTCCGATGACGTCCACGTCTCGCCGAAGATCTCCGAATCGCCCACCGCGCAGCCGAGTCCCGTGACGCGCTCGCCCACGATGACGAAGCCCGCCTGGTCGGCGACGAGGACGTTCGCGCCGTCCACGGTCGATGCGTCCACGCTCTGCCAGACGATGCCGTCCGACGATGTCCAGCCGGCGGTATCGGTGCAGTCCGTGCCACAGCCGATGGCGAACCATCCGTGTGCGCCTTGCGCCGCGGACAGGACGGTCGCTCCGTCCGACTTGACGACGACGCCGGCCTGCTGCCAGCCGGCCGTTCCGCTCGACGTCCAGACCTCGACCGGGTGCTTCGTGTCGGACGGGTTGACGAAGGCGGTCAGGCTCCCGCCCGACGCGACGAGCCGGGGTTCCTGCTCCGTGTCGAGGCGTGGGCCCTTGTACTGGCTGACATCGACGACGCCCGAGGCCCAGGTGACGTACCCGTTCTCCGTCACGCGCAGCAGCCAATCCTGGCCCGGCGTGAGGCCCGAGGTCTTCGCGCGGTTCCATACGAGGCCGTCGGTCGATGTCCAGAAGGCGTCGGTGGGTGAGTCGCCGTTGAGGTCGGAACCGATGGCGATGAGGCCTGGGCCACCGAGGGTCACGGCACTCACGCTGAAGAGCTTGCCGGCGGGTCGGATCGTCGCCTTCTGCCAGGTGAGCGCGTCATGCGAGATCCAGATCTGGGGACCGGCTTCGGAGGCCGCCGTGTCCACCGGGACGACGAACAGGTCGCCGAACTTCGTCCAGGTGAGGTTGACGCGTCCCGCCATGTCCCCCCAATCACCGGCCTTCGCGGTCGCCGCGGCGGCCGATCGGTGCCACGCGATCGTCAGCGGGCCCCGCACGGGCGTCGGTGCCGGCGTCGGCGTCGGCGTCGGAGCGCTCGTGGGGGAGGGGGTGATCGTCGGGGGTGGCGATGCCGTGAGCTCGGCGGAGGGAGATGACGAGAGCGAAGGGCTGGGCGTGCCGGTCGGCGTCGTCGATGCGCAGGCGACCAGGACCGTCGCGGACAGGACGAGAGCGAGAGCCCCGAGGGCGGGGCGGCGGAGGGTGTTCATGCCGCTAGCGACGCGACCCCGACCGGCGGTGTGGCGCACCGTCTCGCCAAACGCGTGAGAAGTCGCCGGCCCGACATCGTCGAAGTATCGCAGCGACCGGGGCCGCGGGGGTGCCGAACGACTCTGGCGGGTTCCGTCCCCCGGCGCCGAAGATGGACGTCCGGGCCGCTGGCCGGTCGACAGTCTTCGCTAGGAGAGCACCATGGCGTTCAATGAGGACATCGTCGAGCGCGCGGAGCGCTCAACCTTCTTCCGGGAGGTGCTCGCGACCGGCCCGCACACGCAGGTCGTCGTGATGAGCATCCCGCCCGGGGGCGAGATCGGCGAGGAGACCCACGAGGACGTGGACCAGGTGCTCGTCTTCGTCATGGGTCAAGGCGTGGCGGTCATCGAGGGCAAGCGGAGTCCCGTGGGTCCGAACAGCCTCGTGCAGGTCCCGGCCGGCACCCTCCACAACTTCGTCAACACCGGCCCGACCGATCTGCGCCTGTACACGATCTACGCGCCGCCGCAGCATGCGCCGGACACGATCCATCGCACGAAGGCGGACGCCGACGCCGCCGAGGCGAAGCACGAGGACGAGCCGCCCGCCCGCTAGACGAGACTCAGTCTCGGAGCGGCGCGGGCCCAGGAGGGCCCGCGCGTCGAGACGCCCTCAGGCCGGATGGTCCGCCGGCCAGGTGCCCATGACCGCGCGCAGGATCGTGAATTCGCCGAGGTGGAACGCGTTGTGGTCCGCCACGATTCGGATCTCGCGCGCGAGCGTGTGATTGGGCGTGCCCGGGATGATCGCGAACGGGTCGCGCAGCGGGTCGAGCACGAGCTCCCGCAGCGCAGCCCGGTCCGCCGTGAACGCCTCGATCGTCGCCGCCAATCCGTCCAGCGTGGCCGTCGCGACGCGTGGTGGCCAGTAGTCGGCCGGCCAGGCCGGCGCCTGGTACTCGGGGTCCCGGATGTAGTCGAGGATGTCGCGCTGGGCGAGCCGGATGTGCTCGAGCAGGTGCCAGGGCGTGTACGGAACGTTCGGCGGCCGGCGATTGATCGCCCGGGCGGGGAACGCCTTGACCGCCTCCTCGAAGCGGGCGTGGGCCCCGCCACCGTCGAGCAGGGCGAGCAGGCCTTCGCGTACGGCGCCGATGTTGTCCGGTCCGACCATGGTCGTCTCCATCGCCTCGCCTCCCTTCACGGGCTTTGACCATCCTCCGATCGCGCCCGGACCGGGGCCAGTGCCGTTCGGCCCGAGGCGGCGGGCGCTGGGGCCTCACCCCGCGCCGGCGGTTCACGCGGCGATGCGAGCGCCG
>DASVIK010000293.1:0-1633 GCA_036382135.1 Candidatus Limnocylindrales bacterium
AGTGGACGAGCGGTGGGGGCGATGCACATGCCGCTCTCGACCCTTGGGCCACGGATCGGGGAGCTGCCGCGCGACCGACCGCTGTTCGTCATCTGCCACTCGGGCGAGCGTTCGTCGATGGTGACCGGCTACCTGCTCGCGAACGGCTGGACCGATGTCCGCAACGTATCCGGCGGCATGATCGCCTGGGAGTTCCACGGCCTCCCGACCCGTGGCGGCCCGCCCGACCCGACCGAGCTGGAGCTGCCTGGCTGATCCGAGCGGGTCGGGGGGGGCCGGCCGCCGGCCGCGTGATCGCGCGCCGGGTCCGACGGTCGTGGTCGCCGGTCGGGCGTCGGTCGCCCGGGGCGACTTCGCGTGCCGACCTCGCCGTCGCACGCACGCGGCCGGGCGCTGGAGCCCGGCGCTGATGCCCGTCAGGGCATCGCAACCCTCGCCAGGCGACCTGTGCTCAGGACGACCGCCCTGGGAGGCCGGGCTGATGCCCGCCCGGGCATCGATCGGTCGCGTGGCGGTGGCGAGGCGGTGGTGGCGTGGCGACGCTTGCGAGGCGGCGGTGGCGAGGCGGCGGTTGCGAGGAGCCATCCAGTCGGGCAGCGATCGGCTGAGCTCACTCTCGAGTCGGTCGGGTCGGCGCCGGTGGCCGGAGCTGGTCGAATCGGTCCAGGTCCAGGACCGCGATGATCGCGGCCAGCTTGTCGAGACGAAGGCCTGCCGCCGACCCGTTCTCGAGTCGGCTGATGGTCGACTGGTCGATGCTCGTCAGCGCTCCGAGACCTCGCTGGCTCTGGCCCTGACCGACACGGGCGAGCATCGTCGTCCGGCCGATCCGGTCGAGGACGCGCCGGGTCCTCGGACCGTGTTCGCGTGATGCGTAGGGCATGGCGCGAATTCCATCAGGACGCGCTCATCCTTGGCTTGTCGGGGGCTGCACCCGGACTTTGCGGACTCGCCCGGCGCAAGGCGGGCTCACGGATCCGCGCGAGCATCGTGTGATGCCCCGTCGCGCATCGAAGCGGGATGGATCCCGGGTCACTTCGTGCACGGATCTGCGGGCGACGGGATGATGCCCTGACGGGCATCACCGCGGAACGTCGTCCGGGCAAGGCGAGCACCGGACGGGGCCGCCGGCGAGACCGAGCACCCGGCGGGACCGCCCACGAGACCGAGCGCCAGCGGGACGGCCTAGCCAGGCGGGACGGCCCGGCCGGGCGAGCGGCTGGCTTAATGCCCCCCGCGGCGGCGAACGCGGTTCATGATCTCGCGCGTCCGCTCCTTGTGGGCCATCGCCCAGCCGATGAGGATCAGCAGGACGAAGTCGACCGTGCCCACACCGGCCGCGTTGAGGTAGCCGATCTGCTGGCCGATCTCGCCATCGATCTTGAGCGCCGGCACGGTCAGCCCGAATGGGCCGCCGACCTGGAAGAACGGGGGACGCGGCGCCAGGTTCGCCCGGGTGGCGGCGTTGGTCACGCCCTGGCTCGTGGACCCGCCGATCACGTAGACGAACGAGCCGCTGGCGACCGCCGACCCGCCGGAGAGGCCGCCCGCAGGCAGGTCGCTCTGACTCAGGTGCTTCCAGCCCGTGATCGCGCCGGTCGCATCCGGGGTCGTCCACCAGACGTCGCTCTCG
>DASVIK010000294.1:0-24279 GCA_036382135.1 Candidatus Limnocylindrales bacterium
CCGAGCCCGTCGCCGCTCGATCTCAAGGGCAACGTGCGCTTCCTGGTGGGGCCGTGGTCGGACGCGGAGGTCGACCACCACAAGGAGATCGCGAAGGGCTTCAACGCCCTCTACCCCAACGTGACCTTCGACTTCCGGCTCTACCAGTGGGACACGGCGTCGCAGGAGATCAACACCTCGCTGACCGAAGGCGCCCACGACCTCTACATGACCACCGAGAGCTCGTATCCCGACTACGAGAAGGGCACGGGCTTCGAGGACCTGACCGCACGGATCAACGACCCGGCCTTCGCGACCGAGAAGGCGAAGTACCTGTACTGGGATCGCATCAGCGCCTACGGGGCCAAGCTCCTCGGCCTGCCGATCAGCTGGCACGTCGAGGACGCCCTCTTCGTCAACATGGACAAAGTCACGGCCGCGGGCTTCGATGAGACGTTCGTGAACTCGTGGGATACGTTCGTCGCCTGTGTCACGAAGATGACGAAGGCGGGCGAGACCTACGGGGCGGGCTTCGGCATCCAGATCGGCGGCTACGGCGAGTGGTACCAGCGTCTCCGCGCCGCCGGCGGCTCGTACCTCACGGCGGACCACAAGGCGCCCAATGTCAACCTGCCGGCCGTGGTGACGGTGACCCAGCAGATGGCCGACCTCTTCAAGCAGGGGATCGCGCCGCCCCTGGGCACGTATTCGTACGACGCCGCTCCGGCGGCGTTCGCGGCCGGCAAGCTGGCGACGTATTCGTCGGACCTCGCCTCCACGACGGCGCTGCCGTCCCCGGTCCCCTTCAAATGGAAGCTCCTGCCCTACCCTCCGGGGCCGGTGTCGCAGGTCAACTTCAATGACCTGACGTTCTACATGATGAACGCGAAGTCGCCCGACAAGGACCTCCTCTGGGAGGTCATGAAGTGGTGGACGGACGGCACCAACGGCGCCTACTGGGCCGACAACTCGGGGACCTATCCGGCGCGCTCCGATGCCGCCTCGCTGGGCTACGGCAAGAACAGCGTGCCGCAACTGGCCGAGGCCCTGCCGCTCTATACCAAGTACGCGGTGGGCCTCGAGGACTTCCCGCAGTGGGCGGACGTCGAAGGGCTGGCCGAGGCCGAGATCCAGAACTGCTACAGCGGCAAGAGCACGGCAGCCCAGGCCGTGGCGCAGGTCGAGAAGATCGTCAAGCAGGAAGTGGGCCTGTGAGGGTCGCGATCCCGGCTCCTCCCCGCTAGGCCCGCACATGGCGGGCGGCGCGCTCATCGCTTTCGACGCCGCCCCGACGCGCCGGCTGCGCCTGTCCCCCGGCGAGCACCGCCGCCTGCGTCGCCGGGCCCGGCTGCGGCGCGAGCTCACCGGCTGGATGTTCCTGGGCCCGTTCTTCCTCTTTTTCGTCGTGTTCCTCGTCGTCCCCGTCGTGGGCACCGTCTGGTGGAGCACGAGGTCGGGCGGGATCACGAACGGGACCGTGTCGGTCGGGCTGGACAACTTCGGGCGCCTGCCGGACCTGGTCGGCGCGACGACGGCGATCCAGAACACCCTGGTCTTTGCGCTCCTCTCGGTACCGCCGATCCTCGTCGGCGCGCTCGCCATCGCCCTGGTCCTCGCGAAGGTGCAGCGCGGCGCCTCGGTGTACCGGTTCCTCGTCTATTTCCCGGTCCTCGTCCCCGGGGTCGTGGCGGCGCTCATCTGGCTGTTCCTGACCAACGTCGACTTCGGCCTGTTCAACGAGGTGCTGCGCGCCTTCGGGGGCAAGCCCGTGACCTGGCTCGGGGCGTCGTCCGCGCTGCCGGTGCTGGCGGCGCTGGACGTCTGGCGCAACGTCGGCTACTGGGCCATCTTCTTCGTGGCCGCGCTCATCGGCCTGCCCCAGGAGCTGTACCAGGCGGCCGAGCTCGACGGCGCGTCCGGGCCGGCCCGCTTCCGCCACCTGACCCTGCCCCTCCTGCGACGGATCCTGCTCTTCGCCGTCGTCGTCTCGACGATCTGGGGCCTCCAGGTGTTCGACACGGCCCTCGTCCTGACCGCCGGCGGCCCGGGCACGTCCACGACCACGATCATCTACCGGGTCTGGCAGTACGTGTTCGCCGCGAACGACAAGGTCGGCTTCGCGGCCGCGATCTCGCTCGTGCTGATCGCGGCGATCCTCACCCTGACCATCGTCCAGCTGCGCCTCCTGCGCGCCCGGCGGGGCGGCGACTAGGTGGCCGAGCTCGTGCGACCCGAGCGCCGCACATTCCGGGTCGGAGGCTCGGCGGTGGAGGCCGGCCGGATGCGCGAGGGGCGCCGGCGCCGGCAGCTCGTGGGGGTCGGCCGCCACCTCATGCTGGCGGCGGTCACGTTCATCCTCGTCGCGCCGTTCTACTACGTCGTCATCGCCTCGCTCAAGAACGGCACGGAGATCTTCACCTACCCACCCAAGCTGGTGCCCTTCCCGCCGTACCTGGGCAACTACCAGAAGCTGCTGTTCAATACCGGCTTCCCGCGCTGGATGCTCAACACGCTGTTCGTCGCCGGCACCGTGACGACGATCAAGGTGTTCCTCGATTCGATGGCCGGCTACGCGCTGGCCAAGCTCGACCTGAGCGGCAAGCGGATCATCTTCCTGTTCATGCTCATCCTGTTGATGGTTCCCCTCGGCGCCCTCATCGTGCCGCTCTGGGCCCTGGCTTCCACGCTCGGGATCACCAACACGTATCTCGCGCTCATCCTGCCGCCGCTCGCGAACCCGCTGGGCGTCTTCCTCATGCGCCAGTTCATCCTGGGCCTGCCGAGCGACCTCGAGAACGCCGGCCGACTGGACGGCCTGAGTGAGTTCCAGATCTACCGGCTCATCATCCTGCCGCTCATCAAGCCGGGCCTGGTCGTCCTGGCCGTCATCATCTTCACGGACCAGTTCATGAGCTTCGTCTGGCCGCTCATCGCGACGACGAGTGACAGCCTCCAGGTCCTGACCGTCGGCGTCGCCGCCCTGCGCGCGCACGGCGGGGCCGACTACGGGCTGTGGTCGGCGGCGGCCGTCATGTCGCTCGTGCCGATCGGCGTGTTCTTCTTCGTCCTCCAGCGCCAGTTCCTGGCCCGGTCCCTCGCCGGCGCCCTGAAGCAGTGACGACGCGATGAGGAAGCGATGACCGCCGCCCCGCAGGCCGGCGCCGGAGGCAGCCCGCCGCCCTACGCGATCGAGGTCCTCGGCGTCGCCAAGCGCTACGGCAGCGTGGTCGCCCTGGGCGGGGTCGACCTCGACATCGAGCCCGGTGAGTTCGTCGTTCTGCTCGGGCCGTCGGGTTGCGGCAAGAGCACGCTCCTCAAGATCATCGCCGGGCTCGAGGACCCCACCGAGGGCGAGATCTACATCGGCGGCAAGCTCGCCAACTACCTGCGTCCGGGCATGCGCGACGTGGCGATGGTCTTCCAGAACTACGCCCTCTACCCGCACATGACGGTCCGCGGCAATCTCGCCTTCCCGCTCCGGATGCGCCACCTCCCGAAGGACGACGTCGCGCGCCGGGTAGACGCGGCCGCGAGCCTCCTCCAGCTCGGCTCCGAGCTCGAGAAGTACCCGGACGAGCTGTCCGGCGGGCAGCGCCAGCGCGTCGCGCTCGGCCGGGCCATCGTGCGCGAGCCCCTCGCCTTCCTCATGGACGAGCCACTCTCGAACCTCGACGCGCTCCTGCGGGTGCAGATGCGCACGGAGCTGCTGCGCCTGCACAAGCGCGTCGGCCGGACGACCGTGTACGTCACGCACGACCAGATCGAGGCGATGACGATGGCCGACCGCGTGGTCGTGATGCGCAACGGTCTCATCCAGCAGGTGGGCCGGCCCGGCGAGGTGTATCGGCGGCCGGCCAACCGGTTCGTCGCGACGTTCGTCGGCAGCCCGCCGATGAACCTGTTCGCCGGACACCTCCTCACCGTCGAGGGAGCGCCTCGCTTCGATGGGCCGATCGCCATTGGGATCCCGACCGCGGGCGGGGTCGGCGTGCCCGACGGCGAGGTGACCCTGGGCGTGCGCCCCGAGGAGATGATCCTCGTGGCCGAGTCGAGCGCCGAGGCGATCCCCGCCGTCGTCGAGCTCGTGGAGTTCGTGGGCGCCGATGCGTACCTCACCGCGACCATCGGTTCCGGCGCTGCCGTCATGGTCCGGGTCGAGGCCGAGACGAGGCTGACCGGCGGCGAGCGCGTGCACCTGGCCGTGACGCCGGGAGCGGCCCGGATCTTCGACGCGGCCGGGAACCGCGTCCCGCTGGCCGGAGAGTCGTCATGACCGCCGGGCGTCGGGGAAGCGGCGCTCGCGCACCGGGGCGACCGGAGGTCCCTCTCCCGCCACCGCCGATCGGGATGCCCGTCCGGATCGCCCCGGACCGGCGGCGCCTCCTGGACGCGAATGGCGATCCGGTCCTCATCCAGGGCGACGCGGCATGGTCGCTCATCGTCAACACGACGCTCGAGGGCGCGATCCACTATCTCGACGAGCGGCGCGCGCTCGGGTTCAACACGATCATGGTCAATCTGATCGAGCACCTGTTCTCGAGCGACCCCCCGCGCAACCTCGCGGGCGACGAACCCTTCGAACGGCCGGGCGACCTCGGGACTCCCAACGAGGCGTACTTCGCCCATGCCGAGCGGGTCCTCGACGAGGCCGCCGCGCGAGGGTTCCTCGTGATCCTCGCCCCGACCTACCTCGGCTATCCCAGCCCGCAGTACCCGGGTTACGGTGGTCGCGCCGAGGGCTGGTACGACGAGATCCTGGCTGCCGGGGTCGAAGGCTGTCGCGCCTGGGGGGCCTACCTCGGCCGCCGGTTCGGCCGGTTCGACAACCTCATCTGGTGCCTCGGCGGCGACCGCAATCCCGGCGCGGCGCGGGACTGCCTGGACGCCGTGGCGAACGCGCTCCGCGACGCCGGGTGCCGGGGTCTCTTCACGGCCCACGTCCTCCCGGAGTATTCGCCGATCGACGTCTATCCCGGCGCCGGCTGGCTCGACCTGAACTTCACGTACACCTACGGCATCGTCCATCGCGCCCTCCTTGCGGACTGGCGACGCTCGCCGACCTGGCCATTCCTCCTGGTCGAATCGACCTACGAGGGCGAGCACGACGCGTCGGAGCTCCAGATCCGGCGCCAGGCGTGGTGGTCGGTGCTGTGCGGCGGCGACGGGCACGTGATGGGCAACAAGCCGATGTGGATGTTCGGGGCGGGCTGGGAGACGCAGCTCCGCAGCCCCGGGGCGGTCGCGCTCTCGCGCTGGGGTGGCTTCCTCCGAGCCCTCCCGTGGTGGGACCTCGAACCCGACGTCGACGGGCGGTTCGCGACCGCCGGCCTCGGCGAGGCCCGCGGGCTGGACCGCGTGACGGCGGCCGTCACGCGGGACGCGACCCTCGGCGTCGCCTACCTGCCGGTGCGCCGGGCGGTCACGATCGATCTCAGCCGGCTCGCCGGGGCGGCCGTTGCCGTGGAATGGTTCGAGCCGGCCACGGGCCGCCGGATCGCCGGGGACGTCCCGCCCGGCGAGCCGCTCGTCGCCCTCCGTCCGCCGTTCCGCGACGATTCGGTGCTGACGGTCCGCTCGCGCTGATATCGGGCGGTCTACGCCGTCCGGCGTAGACCGCGATGGCCCATGGGTTCCGGCCCGCATGGGGCAGCCAGCGGATTGACGGTCGGGAACCGTCGCCGAGACTGGAAACGAACGTCTCCCGCCTCCCCCGCAGGCGTTCGCGACGGCTTCCCGAAAGGAAACCGATGAACCTCGCCCAGCGCCCCGCCGGAGCCTCTTGCCCATGGGTCTATGGTTTGCCATGCGCAGACGATGAGGCTCACATGGGACCACCAACCGGGATCGTCGTCGCCGCAGGAAGACCCACGAGCATCGACGCACCCGTCGTGAGCGCCGCGAAGCCGCAGCGCAGGATCCTCGCGAATCTCCTCCTCGGAGTGACCGCACTCGCGGCCGTCGCGGCACTGCTCACGACGGCCGCCCCGAGGACATCCGCGGCCGACGATCCCGCCGTCGCGATCGTCTCGAGCGCGACGATCGGGCAGGCCCCATTCGAAGTCCGCTTCACCGGGACCTCCAGCGACGTGCCCACCGCCTGGACCTGGGACTTCGGCGATGGCACGACGGGTGCGACACGCGAGCAGAGCCACTGGTACGCCTCCCCGGACACCTTCACCGTCCGACTGACCGTGACCTATGCGGACCATCCCGACGTCGTCGTGACGAAGACGGACCTTGTCGTTGCCGCCGCTCCGGCCCCGCCCCCGCCGCCCCTCGTCCCGCCGAAGGCGGCGATCCGCGTCGACGGGATCGGCTACGTGGTCGGCCAGCCGGTCGCCTTCGTCGACGCATCGACCGGTAGCCCGACGAGCCGGGCCTGGCGATTCGGTGACGGCGACACCTCCACCCTCGAGCGGCCCATGCACACGTACGCGGCCGAGGGCACCTACACGGTCATCCTCGCAGCCCGGGGTAGCGGCGGCGCGACCATGACGATGACCAGGATCACGGTCATCGCCGTCTGGGGCGGGAGCGCCCAGCTCTACCAGGAGGGCATCTTCGCGAAGCAGGCCACGTTGCGCTGGTGTGTGCCCGCGTCGACCCAGATGATGCGCAACCTGGTCGCCGGCGAACAGGATCATTCCGCGGCGACCCAGCGCGCGTACTTCGCCTATGGACGGGCGCACAACGGGTACCGCACGCCGGCGTCGGACGGGATCGATCCGGCAGGCTGGCGGGCGATGCTCCGCCTGTACGTCGATCCGGGCTATCACATCGTCTCGGCCGGGTCGTACACGGCGGCGGTCCGGGCGGCCGCGCGGGCGATGCGGCTCACCGGCCGGCCGGTCGGCGTCTTCGTCGGGTACGGCCACCACGTCTGGGTCATGTCGGGCTTCACCGCGACCGCCGACCCGGCCGTCACGAACGCGTTCACCGTCACGAGCGTCAACGTCGAGGGACCGCTCTGGAACCGCGCGTCGGTCAACGGTTTCGATCCAGTCCCCAACGTCCGGCTCTCGGTCGCCCGGTTCCGCTACTTCCTCACGCCATACCGGGACCTCTGGGAGCCGCACGGCTGGCAGAATCGCTACGTCATCGTCGCCCCGTGACCTTGGCGCTCGGCGACATCCGCGGGTGACGGAGGCACCGGAGCGACACATGGCCGTGTCGCGAGACGTCCGGAGCGGCGGTCGCGCCGCTGAGGAGGCGCGCACCGACCCGCCGACCCGATGACCAGCGACCTGGAGACCATGGACCCCGCGGCCACACCCTCCCCTGTCAGCCCGCCTCGCTCGCCGCTCCAGCGCGTCGTCGACCTCGCGACCACCGTGCTCCCGACCAGCGCGATCCTCCTGTCGATCCTGACCTTCGCCGGCTATGCGATGGGCCTGGTCCGCGACCGGATGTTCGCCCGGACGTTCGGGGCCGGGCCCGAGCTCGACGCGTACAACGCCGCGTTCGTCCTGCCGGAGCTCGCCCTCGACGTGCTCGTCGCCGGGGGACTCGTGGCGCCGTTCGTTCCCCTGTTCACGGGCCTGCGAGCCGAGGCCGCGGAGACGGCCCGGGCGTTCGGTCGCTCGATCCTCACGATCGCCGTGGGGGTGATGGGCGTCACCTCGCTGGTCCTCATCGTCTTCGCGTCCCAGACCGTGAGCCTGATCGCGCCGGGCTTCGACGCGAGTCAGCGTCAGCTCTACGTCGACCTGTTCCGCCTGATGTGCGTCACGCCGGTCATCTTCGCGGCGTCGATCGTGCTCGGCGAAGTCCTCGTCGCCGAGCGCCGGTTCCTCGCGTACGGGCTCGCGCCGCTCATGTACAACGGCGGCATCGTGGCCGGGACGCTCCTGCTCGGCGACCGGATCGGCATCTTCGGTGCGGCGGTCGGGGCGATCGCCGGGGCCGTCCTCCATCTGACGATCCGGATCATCGGCATCCTCCGGACGTCGATCCGGCTGCGTCCGACGATCCACCTCCGGGTCCGCGGCCTGAGGGAGTTCCTGCTCCTCATGGCCCCCAAGATGCTGAGCCATCCGATCGAGCCGTTGACATTCATGTACTTCACGTCGCTCGCGTCGCGGTTCGAGGTCGGCAGCGTGAGCTCGGTGAGCTTCGCCCGGAACTTCGAGAGCGTGCCGGTCAGTCTTATCGGCGCCTCGTTCGCGATCGCGGCCTTCCCGCTCATGTCCGCGGCCGCGGCGGCCGGCGACCGGTCGGCGTTCCGGCGCGTCTTCACGACGAACCTCCTGACGATCGGGGTCATCACCACGGTCGGCGCCGTCGTCCTCGCGCTGACGGCCGGGTTCCTGATCTCCTTCCTTCTGGGCGGCGGGGCCTTCGACGACGCGGACACCGCCCGGACGACCACGATCCTCGCCGTCTTCGCGATCGCCATCCCCTTCGAGAGCCTCACCCACCTGCTGGCGCGGGCGATCTACGCGACGCGGAACACGATCCTGCCGACCATCGCCTCCGTCGCCGGCTTCGCGACGACGGTCATCGTGGCCGAGGGCCTCGCGCCGTCGGTCGGGCTGTCCGCCGTCCCCCTTGGGTTCGCCGCGGGGATGGCGGTCAAGGTGGTCATCCTGTCGGTCGCCCTCGTGCCCCGGATCGCCCGGATCGGGCGGGCGTCCGAGCCGCGCTGGAGTCCGCAGGCCGCCCGGCCGGTCGGCGCGCTCCGGCTGCGCAGCCCGATCGCCCGCCGGCTCGGGGCGATCGCCCTGTCGGTCGCTCTCGTGGTCCTCGCCATCGGCGTCGTGCACGGCGCGGCCGAAGCGTTGTCCGGCGCGGCTCTTCAGTACGCCCCTGTGGTAACACCCTGGACGCGGGTGAACCCGACGGCCCCACCCCCGAGCCTCGCGGTGGCGACCGCCAGCGTGACTGCACCGGCAGCGTCCGGCGGGAGCGGCCGTCCGAGCGCGTCGGCGAAGCCCGTCCCGACACCCACGCCGGGACCGTTCGCGATGGACCTGTACCAGGCGGGCGACGACGTCGAGGAAGCCCGCGACATCTGGTGCGTTCCGGCGGCGATGCAGACCTCGATGAACATCATGGACGCGGGGGCCGACACGACGAAGGCCACCCAGCAGCGGCTGTTCAATCTCGCGCGATCGATCGCGCCCGCGCCGGACGGCGCCGTCGAGCCGGAGGGCTGGGCCGCCGGCCTGACCCAGCTGGGCTACGGCGGCTACGAGGTCCGGACCACGACCGAGATCCGGGGCGCCGTGCAGTTGGCCGCGGCCCAGATCCGCCTGACCGGCCGGCCCGCCGGTCTCCTCGTCTGGCGCGGCGCCCACTCGTGGGTCGTGTCGGGGTTCACGGCGACCGCCGACCCGGCCACGAACCCCGGGTTCAAGGTGACGGGCCTCTACATCGAGGATGTCTGGTACCCGCGGATCTCGTCGATCTGGGGTGCGTCCAACCCGCCCGACACGCTGGTCCCGGTCTCCGATCTCTCGATCGACTACTTGAAGTGGGATCGACCCCGGGGCAGCTATCCCGACAAGAACGGGCGGTACGTCCTGGTCGTCCCGGTCCAGTGAACCGGCTGCCTGGCGCCGCGCAGGGTCGCGATGCAGGGTTTTCATCGATGCGGGCGCGCTCGACCCGAGCGTACCGTGGCGCGGGTGCCAACGACGCTGCGGGCATCAGCTTGTCATGCGCCGCACCGGACCGAGGGGACAGATGAAGAACGACGGTCGCACGGCCGCCCGTCCCAGATCCACGCACGAGCCGCGGTTCGACGTTCGGAAGGCGATCGTCGACGCCCAGCTGGCGATCGACGCCGACCAGACGTCGGCGGACGATGACCAGTCCGCAGCCGACGCCGACCAGACGCTCTCCGACGCCGACACGGCCGCCTCCGCGATCGATCAGGCGGACGCCGACCGGGACCAGGCCGCGTCGGACCACGACCAGGAGACGGCGGACCGCGAGCGCGCCATGCGCCTCGCGCCGACCCCCGCCGACGAGTCCGCGTATGCCACGTCCCGCGACGAGCGCGAGACGATGTCCATCGAGCGCGAAGTGAACCGCCTCGAACGTGCGGCGACGGGTCGCGACCGTGACGCGACGGCCAGCAACCGTGATCGGATCGCGGACGCCCGCGATCAGGCGGGCCGCAGTCGCGACGCCCGAGCGGCCGACCTCGCCCGCGTCGTCGACGAATCCGACGCGCCCCTGATGAAGCAGCTCGCGGAGCTCAGCGCCAGGGCCGCCGCCGATCGAGCGCGGGCGGCCGCGGACCGGGCACGGGCCGGGATCGATCGGGCCAACGCCGCCCGTGAACGCGCCCGACTCGAGGCGGAGCTGCGCTCCGCGCACCTCGACGACCTGACCGGCGCCTATCGTCGGGAGATGGGCCGCCTCGCGCTCTCCCACGAGATCGATCGAGCGCGACGGTCGGACGGTCGGTTCGTGCTGGCATTCGTCGACGTCGACCGATTCAAGGACGTGAACGATCGCGACGGTCACGCCACCGGCGATCGAATCCTCCAGACCGTCGTCCGCGCGATCCGTACGAAGCTCCGGTCGTTCGATCCCATCATCCGCTACGGCGGCGACGAATTCGTGTGCGGGCTCATCGGCACCGACCTCGCCGAGGCCGAGCATCGCTTCGAGGGCATCCGCGCCGCCATCGAGGCGGAGGCCGGGATCAGCATCAGCGTCGGGCTGGCCGCACTCAGCGTCGGCGAGACGGTCGATCAGCTGACCGAGCGAGCGGATGCCGCCATGTTGCTGATCAAGGCGAAGCACCACTCGCGCTAGGCGTTGCCGGCCCGCCGTCGGCCTGCCGAGGCTCCCCCGGAGACGGGCCGAACGACCCTTGGTCCGGCCGTCGCCCCGCGGCGAGACTGGGCCCGGTTCCGCAACGGAGATCTCCGATGGAGGGCGCTCGACGCGAGCCCGTCTGGAGCGGGTTCCTCACCACTCCCCTGGCCACGCGCATCCCCGACGCGCGGCGGCCGGCGACCCTCGTGGCCATCAAGGCGCTCCACAGCGCCGTCTTCTTCTCGGTGGCCGCGCTGATCCTGCTGGTCGCCTGGGACGGCGTTCGCGGACGGCCAGGGCGACGGACAGGGGCCGCGCTCGGCGTGGCCCTCGCCGAGACGGTCGTCTACGCGAGCAACAACCAGGTCTGCCCGCTGACCCCGCTCGCCGAGGAACTTGGCGCGGCCAGTGGCACCGTGACCGACATCTTCCTGCCCGACTGGCTCAGCCGGCGGATCCCGATCCTGTCCGGCAGCACGCTCGTCGTGGGTCTCGTCCTCAACCTCCGCGCCTGGCTCGGGGTCCGGCACGGCGGCGAAGCGAGCGAGTAGGCGTCCCGAACGGGAGAACGAGACGATCGAAGGATCGCGGCCGTACGTCCGGCCCGGCTTCCGGATGAAGGGGATCGTGAACCCGCTCATGATCCGCTTCGGCCTGTCGCCGATCCTGACCGTCCCCGGCCGACACAGCGGGCAACGACGCAGCGTGCCCATCGGCGGACCGTTCCTGTACAACGGCGATCGCTATCTCGTCTCGGGGCGCGGCAGCACCCACTGGGCACGCAACCTGCGCGCCGCCGGCCGAGGCGAGCTGCGAACGCACGGCGTGACTGAGACCTTCTACGTCGTCGAGGTGACCGGGGCGGAGCACGAGGCGGTCATCGGCGCTTACCGGCGGGCCCTCGGGCGATCGGTCGCGCGCTACTTCTCGAGCATCCCAGCCCAGGCCGATCACCATGTCTTCCGGATGGAGTCGATCGAGGTGACCGGGGCAGCGTGAGGGCGCGGCTCAGGCTTGATGGGTGGCCGACCCGATGGCGGCCTGGATCGCCTCGTGCAGGCGCGCTCCCGTCGGCTGGCCGCGAAGGGTGGTGACGCCATGCGGCCCGCTCTCCTCCTCCCAGCTGAGGTCGAGCCCGGGTGACGTGAGGACGATCGGCGTGTCCGGATGGGTCTCCCGGATCTTCTCGATCAGGTTCCGGGCACCCTCCGCGTCACCGCTCGCCCAGACGTCGTACACGAGCACGTCGGCGTCCTCCGCAAGGTCGCACGACTGCCCGGCGAGGACGGGACAGCGGTTCCGGGTGGGCCCGCCGCATTCGACCACCGCGTAGCCGAAGCGACGGAGCGAGTCGGCCTCCTGGCCGGCGAGGTCGAGGTCGTGGTGGACGACGAGGACGCGAGTCATCTCACACCTCCGGGCGATGCGCGATATCCGGTCCGGGTGGACCGGATATCGACGGAGTCTGGGCGTCGCCGGCGGGGTGACCGAGGGGCGAACGTCACCCTCCGGCGGGCCATCTGACCCCATCTCCCGCTGCCCGGATGCGCGGCGCAGACAGTCGCGGCGGGTCGCCGAATGGCCCGGACAACAAGCCATTCAGCACTCGCAGGACGTTCCCCCGCGGGACTAGCGTTCGATCGGAGGTGGTCGATGGCGGTGGCGTTCATGCCGACCGCAGCGCTCCGCTCGCGGAAGCCATTCGAGCCGCTGGAGATCGCCAGCGATCGATGCAAAGGCTGCGGCCTGTGCGTGCACGCCTGTCCCAAGGACGTGCTCCGACTCGACGAGAGGATCGTGAACGGGCTCGGGTATCACCCGGTCCGCCTGACCGACGCCGCGGCGTGCACCAGCTGCGCCCTGTGCGCGCGCATCTGCCCCGACGCGGTATTCGCCGTGTACGCGCGACCAAGGGAGGACTGACGTGGCCGCCGTCGCCGTCACCGAGAGGGATCCCGCCGTGGCAGCGCCCGAGGCCGCCCGGCCCATCCTGATGAAGGGCAACGAGGCGCTCGCCGAAGCCGCGGTCCAGGCCGGATGCGACGCCTATTTCGGCTATCCGATCACCCCCCAGGCCGAGCTGCTCGAGTGGATGGCGCGCCGGATGCCGGAACTGGGTCGCGTGTTCGTCCAGGCCGAGAGCGAGCTCGGCGCGATCAACATGGCCCTCGGAGCGGCCGCGACGGGTGCCCGCGTCCTCGTCTCATCGTCGAGCCCCGGCATCAGCCTCATGGCGGAGGCGATGAGCTACATGGCCGGCTCCGAGCTGCCGATGGTCCTCATCAACGTCATGCGCGGCGGACCCGGACTCGGCAGCATCGGACCATCCCAGTCGGACTACTTCCAGGCGACCAAGGGCCA
Source organism: Candidatus Limnocylindrales bacterium (assembly GCA_036382135.1). Classification (GTDB taxonomy): domain Bacteria; phylum Chloroflexota; class Limnocylindria; order Limnocylindrales; family CSP1-4; genus C-114. The sequence continues at coordinate 13,111 of DASVIK010000294.1, forward strand.
CGGCCACGGCGACTATCGCGTCCCCGTCCTGGCCCCGTCGTCGATCGCCGAGGCCGTCGCCCTCGTCCCCGACGCCTTCGAGCTGGCCGAGCGCTACCGGACGCCCGTGATGATCCTGACCGACGGCGTCATCGGCCAGGCGATGGAACCGGTCGTCCCGACGTACCGCACGCCGGCCCCGGGGCCCCGTGGCTGGGAGCTGACCGGGGCGAACGGGCGGCCGCCGCGCGTGCTGCGCTCGCTGCACCTCCGGCCCGAAGACCTCGAAGGACACAACCGGCGGCTTCAGGCGAAGTTCGCGACGATCGCCGAGCGGGAGGTCCGCTGGGCCGGCGAGGATCTCGACGATGCCGAGATCGCCATCGTCGCGTACGGAACGGCGGCACGGGTGGCCCGCACGGCGATCGAGCGTGCGCGCGAGCATGGCCTGCGGCTGGGCCTGTTCCGGCCGATCACGCTGTGGCCCTTCCCGTCGCGCGCCCTCGCGGCCGTCGCACCGGACCTGCGGGCCCTGCTGGTCCTCGAGATGTCGGCCGGGCAGATGGTCGAGGACGTGCGGCTCGCCGTGGATGGTCGCAGCGCGGTCTTCTTCCACGGCCGGACGGGCGGCATGGTGCCGACGCCCGGCGAAGTCCTCGACGTGGTGCGGCGGGCGTGGGCGCTGACCGTGCCGCCGCCGGATGCGGCGGGCGCGGCCGAGGCCGCGGCAGTGTGCGAACCGGATCCCTTCAGCCTCCTCGAGGCCGGCGCGTGGGCCGCGGCGGGCCGGCCCATGCCGAGCGCGGTCGGCGCGCGGAACGGGCGGTGAGCGGATGTCGACGCTGATGCCCGACACGAGGCGCGTCATCTACCGGCGGCCAACGATGCTGACGGATCGATCCACGCACTACTGCCCCGGCTGCGGTCACGGGATCGTCCACCGCCTCGTCGCGGAGCTGCTCGACGAGATGGATCTCGGTCCGCGGACGATCGGCGTCGGGTCCGTCGGCTGCAGCGTGTTCGCCAGCGACTATCTCGCGGTGGACTTCGTGGAGTCGCCCCACGGCCGGGCTCCCGCGGTCGCGACCGGCGTCCGGCGCGCCCGGCCCGACGCGTTCGTATTCACCTATCAGGGCGACGGCGACCTGGCCGCGATCGGGACCGCGGAGATCGTCCATGCCGCCGCCCGCGGTGAGCGGATCAGCGTCATCTTCGTCAACAACGGCATCTACGGGATGACCGGTGGCCAGATGGCGCCGACGACGCTGCTCGGCCAACGGACGACCTCGAGCCCGGCCGGGCGCGAGGCCCGGACCGAGGGCTATCCGATCCCGATCACCGAGATGCTGGCCCTGCTCCCGGGCGTGGCCTACGCGGCCCGCGGCTCGATCGCCGATCCGCAACTCGTCGGCCGGACGAAGGCGATGCTGCGGCGGGCATTCGAGGTCCAACTCGCGGACGCCGGGTTCTCGATCGTCGAGGTCCTCTCGACCTGCCCGGTCGGCTGGGGCATGACACCGACCGAGTCGATGGAGCACCTCGCCCGCGACGTCGTGCAGACGTATCCACTCGGCGTGATCGTGGACCGCGTCAAGGAGACGGCCGCGAGCGCCGGGAGGGGCTGACCATGCAACACGCCACGATCCTGGGCGGATTCGGCGGCCAGGGCCTGTTGTTCGCCGGCCACGTGCTCGCCCAGGCGGCCGTCATCGAAGGCCGCAGCGTCTCGTGGATGCCCTCCTACGGTCCGGAGATGCGCGGCGGGACGGCGTCGTGCACGGTCATCATCGCCGACCGGCCGATCGGCTCGCCGATCGTCGACTGCGCCGACAGCGTCATCGCCCTGAACCCGCCGGCCCTCGCCAAGTTCGAGTCCACTCTTGTTCCGGGCGGCCTGCTCGTCCTCAATGCCTCGCTCATCGAGATGGAGCCACGGCGTTCGGACGTCGAGGTCGTGAGCCTGGCCTGCACGGCGCTCGCGCGCGTGGCCGGCGACGACCGGCTGGTCAGTGTCGTCGCGCTCGGCGGCCTGATCGCGCGCCGACCGATCGTCAGCGCCACATCGATCCGGGCGGCGATCGCCGAGCTCGTGGGCCGCAACCATCCCGACCTGGCCGCCGCCGACCTCGCGGCGTTCGACAGCGGCACGGAACGAGCGGCGTTTGCGGTGGCTCGGGAGCGACAGGAGACGATGTCATGAGAGGCTGCACGCTCGTCTGGATCGACGCACGCGAAGCGGTGATCGTCCGCTGGCAGGATGACGAGGCGCTGGTCGAGCGCCTGCGCTCCGACGTCCCGGCGCACCACCGTTCGACCGGCCATGTCCGTCACGACCCGGCCGTGCGCCACGGTGGCGGCGGGCCGGCACAGGCCGCCGACGAGCCGCGCCGCCTCGAGCACCTTGCCCGGTTCGTGGACGAGGTCGCCTCGCGGCTGCCCCCGGACGACGATCTCCTCATCCTCGGTCCCGGGACGGTCCGCGAGCACCTCGAGCACCACATCCGCGGTGCCGACGGTCGTCGGGGCGGCGAGCGCCACATCACCGACGAGCCGTCGACGCACCGGACCCACCGCCAGCTCGTCGCGCACCTTCGTCACATCCTCGATGCGGACCCGCCACGGCGGGCGATCGGGGCTTCTCGCCGGGTGGATCCGTTCACGGATCAGCAACGTGCGTCCCGGCGCGACCGCGCAACGGTCGGCGCCGGCGGAGGGAAGGACGGAGGGTGACGTCATGCGTGTCCTCGTGGCGATCGACGGGTCGGCACCCGCCGCGCAGGCCCTCGATCTCGTAGCGCACACCGCCTGGCCCGACGGGACGACGATCCGGGTCGCGGAGGCGATCGAGTCCGGAGCCGGCTCCTTCGGAGGGCCGTGGCCGTCCGTCGCCATGATCGAGACCGACACGCTGGACAACGACCTCCGGGCGGAGGCCGAGCGGAACGTGCTCCACGGGCGGACCGGGCTCGCACGGCCGGGCCTGACGATCGAGTCGGCGGTGCTGCGCGGCCGGGCGTCGAGCGCGATCGTCGGCGAGGCGAACGCCATGCCCGCCGACCTCATCGTCGTCGGCAGCCGTGGCCACGGGACCATCGAATCGATGCTGCTGGGTTCGGTGTCCATCGAGGTCATCGACCATTCGCCGATCCCGGTCCTGGTCGCCCGGGGCCACGGGATCGAGCGCGTCGTCCTCGCCTGGGATGGCTCGTCGTGCGCCGCGCGGGCGGCCGATCTCGTCTGCCACTGGCCGATCTTCGGCCGGGCCGAGATCCACGTGCTCGCCGTGGCGGAGATCACGGTCCCCTGGTGGACCGGTTTCCCGGAGCCCGGCTCCCCGGAACTGATGCCGATGTACCTCGAAGCGGCGAACGCGTCGCGGCGCGAGCGCAACGAGCTGGCCGACGAGATGACCAGGCGACTCGAGGCGGCCGGCCTCCGGGTCGAGGAGGATCACCGGGAGGGCGACGCCGCCACCCAGATCATCGCCGCGGCGCGTGAGTGGCCGGCCGACATGATCGTCCTCGGGACCCACGGCCGGACCGGACTCGCCCGTCTCGTCATCGGCGCCGTGGCCCGCAACGTCCTCCACCACGCGCCGTGCTCGGTCCTCATCGTCCCCGAGCGGGCGCAGGATCCGGCCGAGGCCCGGTAGCGCCGGCCGGAGGCTTCGTCCGGCACCCGCCAACGGGCCGAAGGGCACTGGGCGGCTGGCGAGCGCCCAAGCCACCCTGAGTGGGCCGGCGACCCCGCGGGCGCGCTGCCGTCCGGCGTGGCACAGGAGGCCGCGATGGACCGCAAGCGAGTCGTCATCATGGGCGCCGCAGGACGCGATTTCCATGACTTCAACGTCGTCTACCGGAACGATCCGGGCGTCGAGGTCGTGGCCTTCACGGCTGCCCAGATCCCCGGCATCGCCGACCGGCGCTATCCGCCCGAGATCGCAGGACATCTCTACCCGCTGGGGATCCCGATCGTCCCCGAGCGTGAGCTCGAGCGCCTGATCCGCGACGAGGCCGTCGACACGGTCGCCTTCGCGTACAGCGACGTCAGCCACGAGACCGTGATGCACGTCGCCTCGAGGGTGCTGGCGGCGGGCGCCGACTTCACGCTCCTGGGGCCCGGACGGACGATGCTCCGAAGCCGTCGACCGGTCCTGGCCGTCGGGGCGACGCGGACCGGGGCCGGCAAGAGCCAGACCACACGCTACCTGGCGGCGCTGCTGGCCGACCGGGGCATCACCCCGGTGGTCATCCGCCACCCGATGCCGTACGGCGACCTCGCGGCCCAGCGCGTCCAGCGCTACGCGACCCTGGAGGACCTCGACCGCTTCGACACGACGATCGAGGAGCGCGAGGAGTACGAGCCCCATCTCGACGCCGGGCGGGTCGTGTACGCGGGCGTGGACTACGAGGCCATCCTCCGCCAGGCGGAGATCGAGGCCGACGTCATCCTGTGGGACGGGGGCAACAACGACTTCCCGTTCTACCGGCCGGACCTCTTCATCGTGGTCGCCGATCCCCTCCGGCTCGGCGACGAGCGGCGCTATCACCCGGGCGAGACGAACGTCCGGATGGCCGATATCGTCATCATCAACAAGGTCGACTCGGCCGAGCCGGCCGCGGTCGAAACGCTCCGGGCGACGATCCTGGAGCTGAACCCCACGGCCGACGTCCTGACGGCGCGGTCGGACCTCACGCTCGTCGGGCCGCCGATCGCCGGCCGGCGCGTCGTGGTCGTCGAGGACGGACCCACGCTGACCCACGGCGGCATGACCTACGGCGCTGGCGTCGTCGCCGCCCGCCGGTTCGGGGCGGCCGAGCTCGTCGACCCGCGACCCGCGGCGGTGGGTTCGATCCGCGAGGTGCTCGAGCGCTATCCGGCCCTCGAGCCGCTCGTGCCCGCGATGGGCTACGGGCCCGCCCAGATGGGCGAGCTGGAGGCGACCCTCAACGCTGCCGACGCCGATCTCGTGCTGTCGGCGACGCCGATCGACCTGACCCGCCTCCTCCACCTCAACAAGCCGATCACGCGCGTCCGGTACGAGCTGGCCCAGGAGAGCGGGACGCCGCTGGCCGAGGTCATCGAGGCGATCGTGCGCGCGACGCAGACGCCGGTGCTCGTCGGGAGCTGAACGGAGGGGCGGTCAGCCGCCCGGGTGCGCGACGGGCGGCGTGAACTCGGCCTCGCGAAGGAGCGCCGCTCCCTCGGTCCACGCGACCGTCTGCTCACGTTGCAGGCGCCGCTCCTCGGTCTCGAGCAGCGTCCACAGTTCGGCGTGACTCGACCGCAGCTCCGCGCTCATTCGATAGCGCTCGACCTCCTCGCGGACGAAGGCCGAGTAGCGCGCGAGCGGACTCGCCGCCGCCAGGAGCGTCTCGAAGCGGGGGATGTAGTCGACCGCGACCAGGAGCCGGCCGAAGAAGGCGCCGACGGACTGCGCCCCGTGATCCCAGCCCTGGGAGTGGCCGCCGCGCCGCAGCAACGGCGCCGGCGACGTGAACACGGCGATCGTGGTGTCCCCGACGGGCCCGACGGCCAGCTCCCCGCCGAACGTCAGGTACTCGTTGGTCACCTGCAGTCGATCGACGATCCGGATCAGGCCCCAGGAGAACGCGGACCCAGCCGGCACCGTCGCCTCGCGCGCGAGCGTCCGGCGCGTGCCCCGTCCCGCGACGGTGGCCCAGTAGTCGACACGCTCGGGATCGTAGTGGTGGAGCGTGGGCGTGGGCCGCAGGGCCACGAGCAGATAGGCCGGACCGGGCCGGGCCGGCAGGTCGGAGCTGGCCAGGAACCCGAGGTTCGCGAGCAGCGCCGCGGCGACAGGCGGATCGAGGGTGGGCGGCGGAAGCTCTGGCGCGCTCATTCCGTGACTCGGGGCGGCCAGCCTCACCCGGCCCTCGCGGTGGCACGGCCCGAGCCCTCGGGGATCGCGTCGGGCGTGCTGGGCACGCCCATCGAGGCGTCGTCCGCCAACATGGGGATCAGATAGCGCTCCTCACGGTCGATGTGGGCGCGGAGCAGCGCCTCGAGGCCGAAGAGGTGGCAGCGCAGATCGGGCACCCGCTCGTGGGCGTCGTCGCGGATATGCGCCTGGTCGGTCCGGAACCGGGCCGTCATGTCGCGGATCTGGCGGTGGTCGAAGCGGGCCGATCGGGTCGCCCACGGCGTCCCGGTCCGCGCGTCGATCTGCGGGTAGAGCCACGCCTCCTCCCAGGCGATGTGTGGCTCCAGGTCGCGCTCGATCCAGCGCAGGACATCCAGGAGGCGGCCCGCGAGCTCCGGGGTCACCCACCCGCCGATCTCGCAGGCGACATCGTGGATGTGATCGATGCCCCGGACGATATCCCGATGCTCGTGCTCGGTGAATGCCCATACGGCCTGGGGAGCGCCCTGCATGTCAGCCATCGTTCCGTCCTCGCGCTGGATCGACGATGACGTCGATCCGCTCTGCACATCCTACGGTCGTCCGCCGGGAGCCCGACCGGCAGACTCGGAAGTCACCAACGCGCGGGCCATGCGGCCCCTTCGGGTACCCCGCGGGCCGCCCGCGCTCTAGATCGTGGCGTTGGCGATGCGCAGCTGGTGGCGCGTCCAGTCGATCAGGTTCCCGAGGCGTCGCCCGTCGAGCCGGTCGCAGGCCCAGCTCCAGTGGATCGAGATCGCGTCGCCGGGCTGGATGTCGGCGATGAAGCCCGCTCCATCGCGCCAGGCCTGCACGCGTTCGAGCTCCGGCGGGGCCAGGCGGAGCTGTCCGTCGACGAGCCGGACCGGGGCGACCGCTGCCATCAGCCAGTCGCCCTCGACCGAGCTGACCCGACCCCAGCGGATGCGGCAGCCATCGATCACGCTCAGGACGTCGTTGGCGCGATCGCTCCGGAGCAGGCCCATCCGCGGAAAGACATCGAGCACGTGGAAAGCATGGACGGGCCGCGCGCCGTCGGTGGGCTTGCCGGCCAGCCAGCGCCAGTCCGCGGGCCGGAGGCGCGGCCGGAACCGCTCCTCGAGCGATGTCCCGAGCTGCAGCGGCGGAACGCGGTCGAGCAGGCCGTTGCCGAGCCAGTAGGCCTCGACGACCTCGCGGTCGAGCGGATCGGGCCGCCCGTTCGACCGGGCGATGAGCTCGAGATACGGCCATGCGCCCTCGAACCGGCGCGCCAATGCCCGGAGATCGCCCTCGTGGCGCCCGTCGACCGCGAGCTCGAAGAGCTCGGCCGCATCGGCCGGGCCGCAGTAGCCCAGCCGGTTGGGGCCGAACGCGTAACGGGCGAACAGGAGCGGGCCGGACGGGGCGTCCCGTCGAGCGCGAGGTTCGCGTCCGACGTCCGTCGCCGACGCGGCACGGCCGATCGCCGCATCAAGCATCGGTCGTCCCGACGCGCGTGGCGTTCGAGCTCTGCCCGGCGATGGGCCGCGTCCGAAGGGCGAGCAGAGCCGTCACTCCGACGGCCGCAGCGATGAGGACGTAGCCGCCCACGAGGTCCACGGTCGGCGGGCCGCCCCTGGCCAGGGACTGGAGGGCCCCGGTGATGACGGCGCCACCGACGAGGACGCTCGTGACGATCGTCGCGGGTGCCCGCCGGAGGGCGGCGAACCAGGCCGCGACGTAGCCCGCCAGGATCAGGCCGGTCAGCAGGATCCAGGCCCATGCCTCGGGCGCGAGCGCGAGGAGGCCCCCGATCCGCCCGGTGAACAGGATGTAGCCGACGAGGACCACGAGCCCGATGCCCAGGCGCCCGGTGGCCACGATCGGCGTCGGAACCGCACGGAGGACGCGCCGCACGATGACGACCTCGACGGCCCACAGGAGCGTGGCGATGAGGATCATCGTCTCGCCCGGCCCCCACGCGACGCCGCGCGGCGGCAGGACGAGCGCCTGGCCGACGGCGAGGGCGACGAGGGCGGCGATCTGCACGAACCCGAGTCGCTCGGAGAGGAGCGGCACGGCGAGGATGGCCACCCAGACGAACATCGTCTTCTGGATGAAGGCCGCCGAGGGCGCACTGGCCATCGCCAGCCCGCTGAAGAAGAGCAGGAACGCGATCCCACCGCCGACGATGCCGACGATGGTCAGGCCCACCCAGCCGGTGCGCTGCACCTGCCGGACGTCGCTGCGGCGGACGAGCGGGGCGGCCACGGCGAGGAGCACGACGGCCGCGACGCCGTTCTTGAGGGTCGTGTAGACCGCCGCGTCGGGCACCTGCTTGACCGCGAAGGCGTTGAGCCAGATGGCCAGGCCGCTCACGCACGCCGCGACGACGGCGAGGCCGACGCCCCAGCCGATCGATTCCGGGATCGCCGGCACGATCCGCGCACGGCGGATCCCCTTCTCAGTCATCTCGCGCTCCTCTGGCAGGCTTCATCGACGTTCGGTTGGACGGGCCCGGCGACGATGCCAGGGCGACGGCGATCTGCATCTCGGTGGCGACCGACGCTTCGATCCGGCGGAGGACGGCGCCTCCGGCGTCGATCACCCAATCGCCGACGAGGACGTCCGGTTCGAGGAGGATCGATGCCATGCGCCGGCGTCCGTCGACCTCGAGCGTCGCGGTGGAGCCGTCAAGGGCCGTCACGCGAGCCGGTGAGACGAGGCACATCACGACCTCCCGGGTGCCGGGACCGCCGCCGGGCGGACGCGGTCGATGGCTTCGAGGACCGTCCGCGCGAGGGTCGGCAGGGCCAGCGCGACAGGCTTGCTGAGCGCCCGTCCGAGGCCGAACTGCGAACCGCCGATCGCGACGATCCGGCCATCGAGTGGCCGGCCGCGGATCATCTCGGCCAGGCCGACGACCTCGGGGATCGCGAGGGCGTGCGAGGACCGTGGCTGGACGATCGTGCCGAGGCCGCTCGGTCCGCTGAGCGGCAGCTCGACGACGACACCGGCGTCGATCCCCGTCGCCGCGTCCACGATGACGACGCCAGCGCCCTTCCCGATCGAAAGAAGGTCGTCGATGTCGAGCATGCCGACGGTGCGCAGCCGGACATCCTTGGGCAATGCGGCCCGGAGGAGCTCGCACGCGAGGATGGGCGCGCCGTCGTCGCCGCGGTCCGACGAGCCGCAGATGAGGATCTCGACCGCGACCGTCGTGCCGCGCCACGTCGCCGGTGACCGGCCGCGTCCCGAACCCGACGGCCGCGTGGCGGTCATGGCACGTCCTCCACGCTGAGGTCCAGGAAGTGGGTCGCACAGCTGATGCACGGGTCGTAGCTCCGGATGAGCTGCTCGATGCGGTGCGTCGCCTCGGCCTTCGGGAGATCGAGGACCCGCGGCGCGAAGGTCGCGAGGTCGGCCTCGATCGCCGCCTGGTTCTGGCTCGTCGGCGGCACGATCTGGGCGTGCTTGACGAGACCCCGTTCGTCGAGCTCGTAGGCGTGGAAGATGAGACCGCGCGGGGCCTCGGTCGCCCAGGCCGCGGAGCACGGCCCCGGGCGCCAGGGCGTGGCGGCCCGATCGGCGGGCACGTAGGCCTCGACGATGTCGATCGCCTCGGCGGTCGCGTCGACGAGCTCGATCGCCCGGGCGACGATGCTGCGGTAGGGGTTGGTCCGGATCTCATCGGCGAGCCCGGTCCTGGCGAGCGCCGCCGCGGCCGTGGGGTGGAGCTGGTCCGCGGCGAGGGTGAGCCGCGACGACGGGCCGAGCAGATACGGTCCGCCGGCCCCGTCCCGCGCCTGGAGGGCATGCGACCACGAGACCTGGGACTCGTGGAACTCCGTCGGCCAGTCGGTCGAGGCGATGTCGAGGCCATCCGTCGAGACGATCCGGCCCTCGTTCATCGGGTACTCGTCGGGGTGGCGCAGCGCCACGAGGCGGGCGTCGCGGCGGAAGTCGGGTGGCTGGAGGCCGGCGACGAGGTCGACCGTCTGGAGGGCGATCTCGAGCGCCTCGGCCAGCTGGCCGCGCAGGACGGCGATCTCGGTGCGCCGGAACGTCCGGGAGAAGCCGCCGACCCGGACGGACACCGGGTGGATCGCCCGTCCGCCGATGAGCTCGACGATCCGGTTGCCCGCCTTCTTGAGGGTGAGCCCGGACTCGACGGCCGCCCGATGGTCGTGGGCGAGCTCGAGGGCGCTCATGTAGCCGAGGAAGTCCGGCAGGTGGAGCAGGTACACGTGGAGGGCGTGACTCTCGATCCACTCCCCGCAATACAGCAGGCGCCGGAGGGCGCGGACCGACGGATCGACCTGGATCCCGAGGCCGTGCTCGAACGCGTGGACGGCGGTCATCTGGTAGGCCACCGGGCAGATGCCGCAGATCCGGGCGACGATGTCGATCACCTCGTCCGGCGTCCGGCCGACGACGAGCTGCTCGAAGTAGCGGGGCGCCTCGAAGATCTCGAGGTGGGCCTCCTCGACGGCGCCGTTGCGGACGCGCAGGCGCAGGGAACCCTCGCCCTCGACCCGGGTCAGCCCGGCGATGTCGATGGCCAGGTCGCCGCTCGAGCCGGCCAGCGTGTCGGTGTCATGCATCGGTCGTCTCCGAGGGTCCGTCGGCCCGTGCTTCCGTCGGTTCATCGACCGGTGCCTGGACCGGTGCCTTGACCGGTCCCGGGGGGCCGCCGTTGGCGTCGATCACGGCGCGGAACGGCTCGGACCAGGCGGTGAAGCCGGCGAACAGGCGGCTCACGTCGGACCCGTGTCGCCCATCGCCGATCCACGCGGCCAGCGAGTGGGTATTGGCCGATTCCCGCGGACCGAAGCAGCCGTAGCAGCCTCGCCCGTATGCCGGACAGATCGCGCCGCACCCGGTGCGGGTGACCGGTCCCAGGCAGGGGATCCCGCGGGCCACGGCGACGCACACCACGCCGCGCCGCTTGCATTCGATGCACACGGCCTCATCGGGGAGCTGCGGCCGGCGACCCGTGACGAGCGCGATGAGGAACTCGCGAAGCTGGGCCGGCGAGATGGGGCAGCCCCGGATCTCGGCGTCGACGGCCACGAAGTCGGCCACCGGGCGGGCCATGGCGAGCGAATCCACGTAGGCGGGCTCGGGGTAGACCGCCGCCCGGATCTCGTCGTGATCGAACCAGTTCCGGATGGCCTGGATGCCACCGGCCGTCGCGCATGCGCCGATCGTCACGAGCTTGCGGGATTCGGCCCGCAGCCGGGCGATCTCCTCGACCTGTTCGGCCGTGCTGATCGAGCCCTCCACGAAGAGCACGTCGAAGGGACCCGAGGAGCGCCGCGACGTCG
>DASVIK010000295.1:0-7408 GCA_036382135.1 Candidatus Limnocylindrales bacterium
AGCCGGTGGATCTGGTTCGTGCCCTCGTAGATCTGGGCGCCCTTCGCATCGCGCATGAGGCGTTCCAGGCCCGTCTCGCGCGAGTATCCCGACGCCCCGAGAAGCTGCACGGCGTCGGTCGCAACGCGCATCGCCGTGTCGGAGGCCGTCCACTTGGCGAGGGATGAGGCCTCGGCGAGGGGCTCGTCACGGTCCTTCGTCGCGGCCGCGGCGCGGGTGAGCAGGCGGGCGGCGGCGACGTCACGGGCCATCTCGGCGATCATGAAGCGCAGGCCCTGCATCTCCGCGAGGGGCGCCCCGAACGCGGTGCGGTCCTGGAGATACGCCGCCGCCTGCTCGAGGGCCGACTGGGCCAGCCCGACGCACGCCGCGGCGATCGAGACGCGGCCTTCCCCGAGCGCGGACAGGGCGATCCGATACCCCTCCCCCTCCCCGCCGAGCCGATTCGTGGCGGGCACGACGCACCCGTCGAAGACGAGCTCCGCCGCCGGGCAGGCCCGGATGCCCATCTTCTTCTCGTGCGCGCCGAACGCGAAGCCGGGGGTGCCCTTCTCGACGAGGAACGCCGTGATCGCCTTGGCGCCCTCGGCCGGGTCGAGGGTGGCGAAGACGAGGTAGCGCTCCGCTTCCGGCGCGTTCGAGATCCAGATCTTCGTCCCGTGCAGGCGATAGGCGGCCGCGGCGTCGGCCGGCGCCTCGGGAGCGAGCTCCTCGCCCGCCGGGGACAACCGGATCGCCCGTGTCCGCAGGGCGGCGGCGTCGGAGCCGGCGTGCGGCTCGGTGAGCGCGAACGCCCCGAGCGCCTCGCCCGCCTGCATCGCGGGCAACCAACGGGCGCGCTGCTCGGCGCTGCCCCACGTCACGACCGGGAACTGCGACAGGATGTGGACGGAGAGCGTCACGGCCGCGGCCATGTCGGCGCGCCCGAGCTCCTCCATGACGCACGTCCAGCCGACGTAGCTGAACCCGGAACCACCCACCGCCTCGGGGAACGGCGCGCCGGTGAGACCCAGCTCGCCCATCCGCCGGAACAGCGCGCGGTCGAAGCGCTCCAACTCGTCGCGCTCGACCGCCCCGGGGGCGAGCTCGCGCTCCGCGAACTCGCGCGCCGTCGCCGCGAGCAGGCGCTCCTCTGCGGTGAGCGGCCACGTCACGATGCGTCTCCTCCAAACGACGTAGAGCGAGGCTCCCCGACCGGGTCAGTGGCATCAGGCCGACGCCCGGGTAGGATACCGCCGTGCGTGCACCCAAGCCGCCGCCCGCCAGCGGGATGGCCGCCCGACCGCCACGATCCGTCGATGGACGGGCCGCGAAGCCGCCGCACGGGGCCCCCACGCCGGCGACGACGTCCGCGCAGGCGTCCGCGTCGGTCCCCGGACCCGAGATCCTCGGCAGCGTCTGGAACGGTTCACAGGCGGTCTACGTGCTCGACGGACGATGGGTCATCGAAGCCTGGAATCCGGCAGCGGAGACGCTCTGGGGCATCTCCGCAGCGGACGCGGTGGGCCGCCCGGTGAACGAGCTCTTCGACTGGCAGCCGGTAAGTGGCCCGGGCCGCGACATCTCGCGGATCGCGCGCGGAGATCGGCCGTGGTCGGAGCGCAGGATCGAGCGCCCGCGCGTCGGCTCCCGCCGCGACGAGCTCATCGTCGTCGACGTCACGGTCGCCGCCGAGCGCGATCCGGCCGGTGAGGTCACCCGGTTCATCGTCTCGTCCCATGACGTGACCCGCTCCGTCGATCTTGCCGCGCAGATGGCGGCGCTGTCCCCGCTCGGGACGGCCGGCGGCGGCGTTCGGGATCGGCGCACCGTCGCGCTGGAGGCGCTCGAGATCCTGTGCCGGGCGACCGGGGCGGACGACGGCATCGTCGCCCTGGTCCGTGAAGGTCGCTATGAGACCCTCGTCGAGGTCAACGAGGGTCGGTTCGACCAGGTCGTTCGGATCGCCGTTCCGACCGGGTCGGACGTCCTCGGCGCGGTCGCGACGCCGGGCGTCGTGCTGTCGGGCGATCCGCAGACGATGCCCCTTCGGGACGTCGCCAAGACCGTCATCGGCGCCCTCGGCCTGCGCTGGCTCGTGGCGACCGCGATCTGGAACGGTGACGCCCTCGTCGGACTCCTCGTCCTCGGCTGGACCAGCGACCTGCCGGACGAGCCGGCCGAGCCGTCCACCCTCGAGGCGGCCGCCTTCCTGAGTGCCGCACTGGAGAACGCCCGGCTCGTCGAGGAACTCAGCGTCCGGTACGAGGCCGCCCAGGTGTTGACGGCCCGCCTCGAAGCCCTGGTCGAGCTCGGCCGGCTGCCCGAGGCCAGCGACCCGATCGCGCTCGCCGAGTCCGTGATCCGCCAGCTGATGGGCGCGCTCGGCGCGTCGGCTGGCGCCCTCTGGCACGCCGGAACCGAGCACTGGGAGCCGATCGTCGAGGTCGACATCGACGAGGCGATGCAGGAGCTCCGCGCCACGAGCCCGATCGGGGACCTGCCAGCCTGGGGGGACGGGCGGAACCTGCCGTGGCTGCGCTCGTACGATCCGGCGGCGGTGGGGAATCCAGCGGCCGCGGCCGCCGCGCGGGCAGGATACCGGTCCCGGGCGGTATTCCCGGTCGCCGACACGGACCCGCCGACGTCGACGCTGATCCTGTGGTTCGACCGCCCGAGCGAGGAGGTCGCGGTAGACGAGCACGCGCTCGAGGCGATCGGGCGGAGCGTCTCGGTGGCGTTCGCCAACCAGCGCATGCGAGCGGAGATCGAATCGTCGGAGCAGCGTTACCGGACCCTGTTCACCGACGCGCCCGAGGCGTACGTGGTCACGACGATCCACGGCGTCATCACCGACATGAATCCGCACGCCGAGCTGCTCTATCGGAGCAGCCCCGGCGAGCTCGTGGGCCGCCATGTGACCGAGATCTCCGAGATGGACGATGTGGAGTACGCCCGTCGCGACGCCGCGATGGAGCAGGACGGCCGGGCGATCTTCCAGGGCGTCGGGCGGCGGCCCGACGGGTCCACGTTCGCCCAGCAGCTCAACGTGCGGCGGACCACCCTGGACGGCGAACCGCGCAACCTCGTGCACGTCCGCGATACGACCGAACCGGACCGGCTCCAGGCCGAACTGCTCCAGGCCCAGAAGATGGAGGCGGTCGGCCAGCTGGTCGCCGGGGTCGCCCACGAGCTCAACAACCCGCTCACCGGGATCATCGGGTTCAGCACGCTCCTGGGCCGGGATCCGGCGCTGCCGGCCGAGCTCCGCTCCGATGCCGTGCTGCTCGTGGCCGAGGCGACCCGGACGAAGCGGATCGTCGAGAACCTGCTCGACTTCGCGCGGCACCGGCCTCCGGAGCGGCATCCCACGCGCCTCAGCCTGCTGGTCCAGAGCGTCCTGGACCTCCAGTCCTACCAGTTCTCGGATGCACTCCGGGTGGACGTCGACATCCCCGACGACCTGCCGCTCGTCCCGCTCGACCGGCCGATGATGCAGCAGGTCATCCTCAACCTCACCCAGAACGCCATCCAGGCGATCCGCAGCTCCAGCGGCCACGGGACGATCAGCATCTCCGCCTCGCAGGGGCACGACGAGAGCGGGGCCCGCGTCGCGCGCCTGGCCGTCGCGGACGATGGACCCGGCGTGGCCGAGGAGCATCGCGACCGTCTCTTCCTGCCGTTCTTCACGACGAAGGCACCGGGCGCCGGCACGGGCCTCGGCCTGTCGGTGTCGTTCGGGATCGTGGCCGGGCACGGCGGGCGACTCCTGTTCGAGCCGGGCCTCGAGGCCGGCTCGGTCTTCACCGTCGAGCTCCCCCTCGAGCCGTTCGCCCTCGACGGTCCCCTCGCGGCCGTCATCGCCGGTCCGACGGACCGCTCGACAGTCGGCCCGGCGGCCGGCGCTCGGTGGGACGAGAAGGGAGCCGAGTCCGGGTCGGCCGGGCGGCCCCGGCTCCGGATCCTCGTGCTCGACGACGAAGTGACGATCAGGACGTTGCTCGAGCGTGTGCTCCGCCGGGCGGTCGATGTCGTGGCCGCCGCCACCGGCAGCGAAGCGCTGGAGCTCATCGAGCGGGCCGACTTCGACGGGATGTTCTGCGACCACCGGATGCCCGGCATGACGGGCACCGAGGTCTACGAACGGGTCGCCGCGCTCCGCCCGGAGCTCGCCCGCCATTTCGTGCTCATGAGCGGCGACGTGCTGAACCCGGAGCTCCTCGCGTTCGCTGAGGGCCGCGCCGTGCGCCTCCTCTCCAAGCCGTTCGAGATCGACACGCTCCAGGCGATCATCGACGAGATGGCGATCGACATCGAGGCCGCCGGTCCTCGCTGAGGCGCGACCAACCGGACCCCCGTCGGCACCGAGGCCGCCGCCGGCCCACCCCGTCAGCCGTACGTGTGGAAGCCCCGGCCCGTCTTCTGGCCGAGCCGCCCCGCGGCCACGAGCTCCTCGAGGATCCGCGGCGGCCGGAATCGCTCGTCGGCCAGGCCCTCGTACAGCACGCCCATGATCCCGAGACAGACATCGAGGCCGATGAAGTCCGCCAGCTGGAGGGGTCCCATCGGGTGGTGCAGGCCGAGGCGCGCGCCCGTGTCGATGTCCTCCGCCGTGCCGAGGCCCTCCTCGAAGGCCCGCATCGCCTCGGCGAGGAACGGCATGAGGATCCGGTTGACGATGAAACCCGGCCGGTCGGCCGAGACGATGACCTGCTTGTCGAGCCGGGCCGCCAGCTCGCGCACGGCGGCGACGGCCGCGTCCCCGGTATCCGTCCCGCGGATGAGCTCGATGAGGGCCATCACCGGGACCGGGCTGAAGAAGTGGACGCCGAGGAATCGCACGCGGCGCTCCTCGGCGACGGCCGTCGCGAGCCGGTCGATCGAGATCGAGCTCGTGTTCGTCGCGAAGATCGCGCCCGGCGGCGCGATCCGATCGAGCTCGCCCCAGAGGCGGGTCTTGACCGCCTCGTCCTCGAAGACGGCTTCCAGGACGAGGTCGGCCCGGCCCGCCGCGGCGAGCCCATCGGTCGCCGAGACCCGGGCCAGCGTCGCCCGAAGCTCGCTCGCCGTCAGCCGATCCTTGGCCACCGCCCGCTCGAGGTTCGCCGCGATCCGCGCCCGACCCGCCTCGGCTCGGGCAAGGTCCGGTTCGTACAGGTCGACCGAGCAGCCGACGGCAGCCAGGACCTGGGCGATCCCGTGGCCCATCAACCCGGCGCCGGCGACGAAGACCCGTTCGATCGTCACGCCCCGGTCTCCCGCTCGGCCGAGGCCAGCAGTCGGTCCGCGGCCGCATACGGATCGAGCGCGTGGTCGGCCACCTCGGCCAGGGTCGCCGCGGTCGAAACGCCACGCGATCCATCCAGGAGGGTCGATCGCACCCGCTCCGCGACGATCGCCCAGACTTGGGTCTCGGCGCGGGCGAGCCGGGCCGGTCCGTCTGGGGCAGCCCCCACGAGGCGATGTCGATCGACGAACGCGAGGAGCTCCGGCACGCCCTCCCCCGTCGAGGCGGTCGTCATGAGGACCTCCGGCCGCTTGGGTCGCGGCCGATCGTCTCCGGCCCCCGGGCGTGGTGCCGCGGCCGCGAGCATCGCCCGGAGCTGGCTCGCCGTCCGTCCCGCCCCCGGGCGGTCGCCCTTGTTGACGACGACGACGTCGGCGACCTCGAGGAGGCCGGCCTTGATCGCCTGGACTTCGTCACCCATCTCGGGTGCCTCGAGGACGACCGTCGTGTCGGCCGCCGCGGCCACTTCGACCTCGCTCTGGCCCGTCCCGACCGTCTCGATGAGGATGAGGTCGAAGCCCGCCGCGTCGAGCACGGCCGCCGCGGCGCTGGTCGTCGAGGCCAGGCCTCCGGCGTGCCCGCGGGCCGCCATGGAGCGGATGAACACGTCGCGATCGCTCGCGTAGGCCTGCATCCGGACGCGGTCGCCCAGGAGCGCGCCGCCAGTGATGGGACTCGATGGATCCACCGCCAGGACGGCGACCGGGCGGCCGGCCGCGCGGACCAGCGCGATGAGGGCCGCCACGAGCGTGGACTTCCCGGCGCCTGGCGGACCCGTGATCCCGACGAGGTGCGCCCGTCCGGAAAGCGGATAGAGCTCACGCAGCGCCGCTTCGGCCACGGCCGTGCGGTTCTCGACCGCGGTCAGGAGCCGGGCGAGCGCGAGCCGGTCGCCGCCGGTCGTGGCCCGGGCGAGCCCGGCCCCGCGCTCGACGGTCGTCCGCTCAAGGACGGGGCGCCCGGGGACCGGTGTCGGGGCCGCCGGCATCGGGACCGCCGGCACGCTATCCGCGGGGCCGGACGTTGGCCCGCAGGAACGCGGCGACCGCGGCGATCGTCGTCCCCGGTCCGAAGACGGCCGAGACGCCCGCCGCGCGCAGGGCGGGCACGTCGTCGTCGGGGATGATCCCGCCGGCCGTCACGAGGACGTCGTCCTGGCCCTGGTCCTTGAGCAGCGCGCAGATCCGGGGCAGGAGCGTCATGTGGGCGCCCGACAGGATCGACAGCCCCACGACGTCGACATCCTCCTGGAGGGCGGCGGTCGCCACCATCTCGGGCGTCTGGCGCAGGCCCGTGTAGACCACCTCGAAGCCCTCGTCCCGCAGGCCCCGGGCGAGCACCTTCGCCCCGCGGTCGTGGCCGTCCAGCCCCGGCTTGGCGATGAGCACCTTGATCGGTCGCTCCGTCATGGCCGGATTGTAGGTCCGCCGGGCCCCGGGAATCGATGGCCGGCCCGGCCGCCGGGGCGACCGGACCGACCCAGGCCGTCGCGAGCGCCGTTGCGCCACGGCCAGATCAAGGGCGCGCGAGCCGACCCACACCGCGAGCGCGGCGAGGATACCCATCAGGATCGGGGTTGTCCCAGATCACGACGCCGGGTGCCGACCAGGCCGCCGACCGGATCACCGTCGAGGTCGCCGTCGGCGCGGGCAAGGTGCGGGTGGGCGCCGCCGGCGAGTGATCAGGCGCCGGGCGGACGGCGCTCGATGTGGGCGAGGAACTCGGCGCGCGTCTTGTCGCGCGAGCGGAACAGGCCCAGGACGGCCGAGGTGGTCATGATCGTCCCGGCCTTGCGCACTCCGCGCATGACCGCACACAGATGGGTCGCCTCGATGACTACGCCCACGCCCTGCGGCTGCAGTCGCTCCTCGAGGAAGTCGGCGACCTGCTGCGTCAGCCGCTCCTGGACCTGGAGCCGGCGGGCATACATCTCGACGACCCTCGGGATCTTGGACAGCCCGACCACCCGACCGCGCGGGATGTAGGCGACCGCCGCCGTGCCGAAGAAGGGCAGCAGGTGGTGCTCGCAGAGGCTGTAGAACGGGATGTCCTTGACGACCACCATCTCGGAGTAGTCGACCTCGAAGATCGCGTTGTTGATGAGGCGATCGGGGTCGACGTGGTAGCCGGCGGTGAGCTCCG
>DASVIK010000296.1:0-5232 GCA_036382135.1 Candidatus Limnocylindrales bacterium
GTCGCCCGCCGATGGGCCCTGCCCCACGGCGGCGCAACGCACGGCCGTGCAGGCGACGGCATCGGCGCTGCTCTCCGCGCCGAACCCGCCCGCGACCGGCGGCTGCGGATCGACGTGGACCCAGGCGACGCCATCGGGCGACACCCAGAGGGCGGCCGCGGCGTCGCGGATCCCGGTCGCGACCCAGCCGGGCCCGCCGGCCGCGACGCTGAAGACCCGGGCCCGGGATCCGGACCCGTCGACCACCGACGGTTGCCAGGTCAGCCCGCCATCGAGGGAGCGCCAGGCCATGGCCATCAGCCTCGCGGGGCCCGACACCCACCCGGCGGCGACGAGGCCGCCCTGCCCGACCCCCAGCGACGACATGGCCGCGGCAGTCGCTCCGGCCGCACCGATGGCGATCGGCGGGCTCACCGCCCAGTCTCGGCCGTCCGGGGACGTCCAGGCGCGTGCCTTCATGGCGGCCGCGTCCGAGCCGACCGCGACGAATCCGCGGCCGACGGCCGCGATGGCCGTGACGATCCCGTCGCCGGCGGCCGGGACGTGGGTCGCGGCGAGCCAGTGGACGGTATCGGTGGACGACCAGAACGCGATCCGGCCGAATGCGTCGCCGTTGGCCGCGGGGCTGTCGACGGCCACGACGATCCGGTTCTGGCCGATCGCCACCCGCTCCGTGGACGAGGCGGCACCCGGCACCGCCACCCGACGCCAGGTGAGGCCGGGACCGGGCGGCGGCGTCGGGGTAGGCGATCCGGTCGGGCTGGGGCCGGATGTCGGCGAGATCGCGGGCCCGGTCGGGAGGCCGGCCGACGGCATGGACGAAGCCATGAGTGAGGGACCGCCGGAGGTCGGGCCGACCGGGGCGCTCGCACCCGTCGGGGTGACGCTCCCGCAGGCGGCCAGCAGGCCGAGCGCCGCCAGGCCGGCGGCCAGCGCGAGGAACAGCGCCCGGACCGCGCTCGGTCGCGCCGGGGAACGAGGGGGCATCGGCGCAAGGATAGAATGGCGGCCTTGCCCCAGGTGCCCCCCAAGCCGCCCGGGTCGCGCCGGATCGCGCCCGACGAGGAGCCAGCCATGACCACGATCACCGGCGCCAAGCCGCACCCGATCTTCCTCGCCGGTCGCTGGGTCGACTCGCCCGAGCCGCTCGTCGTGACCAATCCGGCCGATCCCTCGACCCCCGCCGGATCCACGTTCCACGCCACCGAGGCGCAGTACGAGGAGGCCGTCGAGGCCGCCGTCGCCGCGTTCGAGGTCACGAAGACGCTGCCGGCCTACGAGCGGGGCCGGATCCTGCGCGAGATCAGCGCCGGGATCAAGGGCCGGCGCGAGGAGCTCGGCCGGCTCCTGGCGACCGAAGCCGGCAAGCCGATCCGCGACGCGCTCGTCGAGGTCGACCGCGCGGTGGTCACGTTCCGGCTCGGTGCCGAAGAGGCGGAGCGGATGACCGGCGAGATGATCCCGCTCGACATCATGCCCGCCTCGAAAGGTCGGGTCGGCATCACGCGCCACTTCCCGATCGGCCCGGTGGCCGGCATCAGCCCGTTCAACTTCCCGCTCAATCTCGCGGCCCACAAGGTCGCCCCCGCCATCGCCGCGGGCTGCTCCATCGTCCTCAAGCCGCCGTCCAAGGATCCCCTCACGATGCTCACGGTGGCCGAGATCATCGAGGCGGCCGGGCCGCCGGCCGGATCGGTGAGCATCCTGCCGATGACCCGCGAGCTCGGCGACCGGATGGTGGCCGACCCGCGCTTCAAGCTCCTGACGTTCACCGGCAGCCCGTCGGTCGGCTGGCGGATGAAGGAGCGGGCGGGCAAGAAGAAGGTCGTCCTCGAGCTCGGCGGCAACGCCGGGGTCATCGTCGACAAGAGCGCCGACCTCGATTGGGCCGTCCGTCGCACGATCGTCGGCGGGTTCGCGTACGCCGGCCAGGTCTGCATCAGCGTCCAGCGGATGTTCGTGCATGAGGACGTCTGGGACGCGTTCATGGCCAAGCTCGTCGAGGGCGCGAAGGCACTGCGGGTCGGCGATCCGCTGGATGCCTCGACCGATGTCGGGCCGATGGTCGACGAGGCCGCCGCGGCGCGGACCCAGCGCTGGGTCGACGAGGCGGTCGCGCTCGGCGGGAAGCTCCTGCTCGGCGGCAGGGCGGACGGCAACTTCTTCGCCCCCACGATCCTCACCGACGTGCCGGTGACCGCGCAGGTCTGCTCGAACGAGGCATTCGCTCCGCTCGTCGTGGCCTTCCCGTTCCGCGACTTCGGGGACGCGATCCGGCAGGTCAACGACTCGTTCTTCGGGCTCCAGACCGGCGTCTTCACGAACGACCTGGCGCACGCCTGGCAGGCGTTCAACGAGCTGGAGGTCGGCGGGGTCATCGTCAACGACGTCCCGACCTACCGGATCGACCACATGCCCTACGGCGGCGTGAAGGACTCCGGCCTGGGCCGCGAGGGCCTGCGCTGGGCGATCGAGGACATGACGGAGATCCGGATCATGGTGCTCGCCCAGCCCCAGTAGCGGTCGAGTGAGGTCCAGCACGCTGATACGTGGCGCGATGAGCTCCGCCCGCACCGTCGACGACGTCCCCCTGCGGCCTGTCCGACGAGGGCGCCAGACGCGCACCTTCCTCTACCTCGGCGGCCTGGTGACGATCGAGGTCGCGTTCCTCGGGCTCGTGGTCGTTCCGGGCAAGCTGATGTACGACCAGACGCACCCACCCAAGGTCCCGGTGACGGACAGCCCGACCCTCCATGGGCTCGCGTTCACGCCGGTCTCGTTCGCCAGCCCCCTCGATGGCACGACCCTGCGCGGCTGGTACCTGCCCGCGCCGCGCCCGACCGGTCGAACCGTCGTGATCGCACCGGGCATCTCGGATAACCGGCAGGCGGGTGGGATCACGCTGCGCCTGGCGCCCGCGCTGCTCGACGCCGGGTTCGATGTCATCGCGTTCGACTTCCGGGCTGAGGGTGAGAGCGACGGCGACACTCTGTCGTTCGGGGTGCGGGAGCAGGACGATCTGCTCGGTGCCATCGCGCTTGCCCGAAGCCGGGGCGCCCGCCATGTGGCCGTGATCGGGTACAGCATGGGCGGGGCCGCGGCCATCCTAGCCGCGGCTCGCTCGACGGACATCGAGGCAGTCGTCGCCGACTCGGCGTTCGCCGACCTACGGCCCGTGATCGAACGACGGATGGCGACGGCCTTCCGCGTCCCCGGATCCCTCGTGCCATACGGCATGTTCCTCTATCGGGTCCTGTCAGGTACCGATCCGGCGTCCGCCGTCCCGGCGGACGTCGTCGGGGCCGTCGCGCCGCGGCCGATGCTGTTCATCGCCGGCACGGCCGATTCCCTCGTCCCGGCATCCCACGCGCAGGCGCTGGCTGCCCGGGCCGGGCCGTCCGCGGCCCTGTGGCTCGTGCCGGGCGCCGAGCACGTGGGCTCATTCGCGGCCGACCCGGACCGCTACATCGCCCGTGTGCTCGCATTCCTTCAAGCGTCGCTCCCCGATCCGGCCGTGCACTAGCGCATCCGCGGCTCCCCTGCCTGGGCCCCAGAAACGGCCGCAAGAAGGGTTCGGTGGAGGTGGCCCTCCTGGTGCTCGCGGGTATCGTCCTCGGCATCGTGATCATCTTCATCGTTTGGTCCGGGCCGCCCGATGGCGGCGTCGCCCGCCACCGCCGGGCAACGACAGCTGGCTCGCGGGCCATTGGATCGCCGCCGAGGCTCGGGCGAGCGGTTCGGCCCTTCAGGCCAGCCCGCCGAAGGATCAGGATGCCCTCGTGAACAGGCGCAAGCGGCTGATCGGGTTGGTCGTGGCAGGTGGGATCGTCATCCTCCTTGCCGTACTGGCAGCGAGGCTCAGCCCCCTGTGGCCCGGTCCGACGCTTCCTGCGGGCGCGACCCGCCTCGCCATCGTCACCGAGGCTCCGCACCTGATGCCTGCCCTCGGTTGCCCGGTGGCCCTCGTCGCGCCCGCTCGGCTCGCGACGTCCGACGACGAGCTGGTCCTCCGCTCGGTCGCGACCGGCGAGCTGGTCCGGGTGGTCTGGCCGAGCGGATGGGCCGCCTGGCGGGTCGCCGGACGCGCCGAGCTCGTGGCGCGGGACGGCTCGGTCGTCGCTCGCGAGGGAGACGTGCTCGACGACCTCGGCGGGGGCGTGGGCACCGACGACCTGTTCCACATCTGCGTCATCGGGGACTAAGGTCCGGCGTTCGTCGCTTCGCGGCACGGCCGGCGTGCCCACGGGAGGAGGACGGCCGGCGGGAGAGGGCTCACCCGCCGGTTGGCACGGCCAGCGTGCCAAGGCTCCGGCGAGCGGGTGCGCCACGGCGTCGCCGGGACGTCCCACCGCCCGCGACGGCGGACGCCGCTACGGGTGTCGTCATGGCACGATGGGCCCATGGACTTCGCCCTCACCCCCGAGCTCGAGGCGCTGCGCGAGCGCGCCCGACGGTATGTCGTCGACGAGCTCCAGCCCCTCGAAGTCCCCTTCGAGCGCGCCGGCGGCCACCTCCCACCTGAGCAGGGACGGGAGCTGCGCCGCAAGGCGATCGCGGCCGGCCTCGTCGGCGGCAACATGCCGAAGGCGCTCGGCGGCCTCGAGTGGACGAACATGGAGCAGGTCGTCGTCCAGGAACAGTTCGGCCAGGTGACCGGCGGGCTCTGGTCGTTCGTGCCCGGCGCGTACAACGTCCTCGCCCTGTGCGACCCGGGCCAGCGCAAGCGCTACCTCGACCCGAGCCTGCGCGGCGAGCGCTCGGGCAGTTACGCGATCACCGAAGCGAACGCCGGCTCGGACCCCCGGACCCTCGAGGCCACCGCCGTTCGCGACACGGCCACCGGGGAGTGGATCCTCAACGGCGAGAAGTGGTTCGTCACCGGCCCGGACGACACCGACTTCATGATCTTCCATTCGGTCGTCATCGACGGCGACGCCCGCCTGCCGACGCTGTTCCTCGTCGACTACGACACCCCCGGCCTGCGCAAGAGCCACGACCCCGACTACACGCACACGTTCGCCGATCGCCATCCGCAGTTCATCCTCGACGATGTCCGCGTGCCCGACAAGGCGCGCCTCGGCGCGATCGGGGCGGCCGACGACCTGACCAACGAATGGTTCGTCGAGGAGCGCATCCACATCGGCGCCCGCTGCAGTGGAGCCATGGCGCGCCTGCTCACTCTCGCGGTCGGATGGGCGACCGACCGAGTGCAGTTCGGGAGTCGCATCTACG
>DASVIK010000297.1:0-3618 GCA_036382135.1 Candidatus Limnocylindrales bacterium
GCCAGCCGCATGATCTCGGCGACCTGGGCGGTCTCGGTCGGCAGCGCCACGGCGAGCGGCAGGCCCGGCCGCAGGTACGCGGTCTCATCGTTCCGATACGACTCGCGATCCAGGGGATCGGTCAGCACGCGCAGCCCGGGCAGGCATGCCGTGAGCGCGCTCAGGAAGGCCGCCTCCGTTTCGTGCATGGCTCGGAGTATGCCAGCGGCGCGGCTCCGGCCGGTGCCGGGCGCGTCGGAGGGCGCGTCGGAGATCGCGTCCGGTCAGACCGGACGCGCGGGCTGGGCCGCCGAGAGCCGCCGATCGGCGGCCGACGCGTAGGGCATCTGCCGGAAGGCCGCCGGCAGGCGCGGACGCCAGAACCGGATCCCGGCCGCCAGCCACGCGGCGACGACCTGCCGGCGCCGGTCCCATGGGATCCCGAACTCGGCCCGGACACCCTCGGGCAGGAGGCCGACGGCGGGCCACAGGGTCCAGTCCACGAGCGGGCCGGGAACCAGCCCGAGCATCGCGCCCAGCGGGCCGGTCAGCGATGGCGGTGCCCACGCGGCGAGCGGCGCGAGCGGCGGGTGCAGGATCGCCTCGGCGAGGGCCCGCGCGGTCGGGGTCGGGTGGACCGGTCCCTCGGGCCCAAGCATGCGGGCGAGATACGACTCGAACGCGGCCAGGTCGGCCGGCACCCGATCTGGCGCCACGCCGAATGCGATGGCGATCTGGCGCGTCTCGGCATAGAACGCCGCCCGCCGCGCCTCGGACAGCGGCTCGACCCACGCGTCGTAGGCGACCATCGTCGAATCCACGAGCGTCGCGTGGACCCACATGGCCAGGTCCGGATCGCGTCCCGAATACGAGATCGCGCCCGTAGCGACGACGGCCGCCGGGTCGCGGACGGGACCGACGACCCCCCGATGGAGGCGCTCGAGCCGGGCGATCTCCGCCCGGGCGACCGTACTCGTCCCGTACACGATCGTCAGATAGCTGCGCAGCGTGCCCGCGAGTCGGCGCCACGGATCGGCCCGGAAGTCACTGTGCTGGTCGACGCCCTCGGCCACGAGCGGGTGGGCGATCTGGAGGAGGAGCGCGCGCGGACCGCCGGCGATGAGCATGGCCGCCTCGCGGTTCAGCCGCCAGGCCTCCGACCCGGGGCCGTAGAGACCCTCGCGGTCGCTCGTGCCGGCATCGACGTCGGCGGTCATCCCGACGGCCGTCTCCTGCGTACCCGATGGCATGACCACGACGCTACGATACCCGCGATGACCGCCGAGACCACGACTCGACCCATCGAGCCGACCGACGCGAGCGAAGAGACCGCGCCGACGCCCGCGGAGACGCCCGCTCCGGCGCCTGGGCGCACCCGCTGGGGCGCCGATTTCGAGCCCGATCGCCTCGCCCTGCTCGAGCTCCGGATGTGGAAGGCGTACTACCGCCGGCAGCCTGCCCGCCTGTTCGGGACGCTCGTGCTGGGCCTCCGGGAGCAGGCCCACGTCGGCTGGCCCCGGGTACTCGTCGCGGCGGTCTTCCTCACGAAGGCGGCCGTCGGGTTCGCCCGGGCGACCGGCGAGTACGAGCGGTACGCGCCCGATGTCGCGCGCGGCTATCGCTGGCTCGGCCTCCCGGACGACGTGGACCTGGCGGCCGTGGCTCGCGAGGAGCTCCGCTGGTGGGTCGTCCGCCGCGAGATCGGGCTGGCCGCAGGCTCGGCGGCAGGCGAGACGATCGCCCGTCTGTATGCCGCCCTGTACCGCGTCCCGGTCGAGACGGTGGCCGAGGCCGGCCGGCTGCGGGGAATGGCCGCCGAGGTCCGCGACCGCGGCGCGACGGCGGACCCGGACGGCCCGACCGGGCGCGGCGCGGCCTACTGGCCGGAGGTGGCCCGCTTGCTGCGGGAGTCCTATCGGAGCCTCGCCGCCGCTCTCGCGTAGGAGCGCGCTCGCGACGTTTCGTGGCGCGGGCGGCGCCGGCCGTGGTCACGATCCCGCCGATCCGTGCTCGCGTCCGTGCTCGCGACCGTGCTCGCGACCGGCCGCGAACCCTCGGCTGCTATGCCCGTGGCTGCATATTCACGTGTCGTCTAGGTGCCGTCGCGCGCGACGGACGTCCGTCAGGCCGCCCGCGCGGGGGGCGACAGCCAGTGGGGCGCGCGCTCGCGCGACGGCCGGCCGTTGAGGTGGCCGGGCGTCGCCTGGCTCAGGCGAGCGACCGCGCCCGGTTATGCACCCACGGGCATGAGAACTCGGACTCTTGTCCCGGGGATCACGTTCGCCGGCCCCTCCCCGGGCGACGCCCGCGTCGATCCTCCGTCAGCTGTCGCCGGGTCGGCGGCCCACGACCCACCAGGCGACCGGGAAGAGTCCCGCTGCGAGGAGCAGCTTGATCGCGTCGCCGATGAGGAACGGCGTCAGCCCGTTCGCGATGGCCCAGCTCAGATCGTTGTGGGTCGCAGCCATGAGCCAGGGCAGCCCGATCGCATAGATGGCCAGGTTGCCGAGGATCATCGCTCCGAGCGCGCCGCCGATGTGGCGATCCCAGCCGAACTCCGCCAGGCGGCCGACGAGGCCGCCCGCGAGCACGAACCCGAGGAGATAGCCGCCTGTCGCGCCGAGGACGAGATGGCCCTCCGCGACCGTGCCGATCACGGCGATCCCGGAGCGGTGTTCCGCGTACACCGGGAGGAGCAGGCCCATCGCCAGGTACAGCAGCATCGCGAGGAGTCCCCGGCGATACCCGAGCGCGCCGCCCACGAGGAGCACCGCGAACGTCTGGCCGCTCACCGGCACTGGGGAGCCGAGGACCCGGATGGAGAAGTTCGCCGAGAGGGCCACGAGGAGCGCGCCGGCCACGATGAGCGTCAGGTGACGGATTCGCGAGCCGATCCGCTCGCTGACCATCACCGGGACGAGGAAGTCCCCGATCGTGATCCCTCGCTCGAGGGCCGGGACGCGTGTCAGTCGTGTCGTCGCGATCATGCCGGGTGCCCTCCGTCACACCACCGTCCGCGGCGGTGATGCGTTGACGCAGTCTACTCGAACTGGACAGCCCGAACGATCGATACTCCGCTCGCCAGTCGTGCCGGGTAATACGCCGCCAGCATCGCGATCGCGATGCCGAAGGCCGCCGCGAGCCCGATGGTCGACCACGGGATCGCGAGCCCAGCGGAACCGATCCCGCCACCGGTCAGCGCGATGAGTACTGCGCCGGCGGCCAGTCCCGCGAGGCAGCCAAGGATCGCCCCGATCACCCCCAGGACGCCGGCCTCGATGACCACCATCCGCCAGACCTGTCGGCGGGTCATGCCGGTCGCGCGGAGGACGCCGATCTCGCGCACGCGCTCCACCACGTTCATCGTGAGGGTGTTGACGATGCCGAGGCCGGCCACGAGGACCGAGACGGCCGCCAGGGCATCGAACAGCCCGAAGACCTGGCCGAGCGCGTCGCCGATGGCGCCGCGGATGGCATCGAGCGTATTCGGTTCGAGGGCCAGCTCGCGCGCCTGCGCCTCGAGGACCGGCAGGGCGCCGGCAGCCGCCCCAGGCGCGAAGCGCACGGCGAACGAATCCGCCCCGAGCACCCCGAAGAGCGCGGTCGCGTCCTTCCAGCCGACGAGGACCGTCTCGCCGG
>DASVIK010000298.1:0-10275 GCA_036382135.1 Candidatus Limnocylindrales bacterium
GATCGTGTCCGGGCCGTGGTCACCTGCGGGCTCGCCGCCGTCGGGCTGGGCCACGCCTTCGATCCGGGCGAGATCCGTCCCCCAGCGGATGATCTCGGCGTCGGCCGTCGTGCGGTGCGAGCGACCCCAGGCGAGCAGCGCGATCGCCTCGAGCAGGCTCGTCTTGCCGGCCGCGTTCGGCCCCCATACGAGCTGCGGCCCGGCTCCGAACGTGGCTTCGAGCGACGCGTAGCCGCGCAGGTCGCGCAGGCTGAGGGACCGCAGCAGAGTCGTCCGCTCCCGGGGCGCCGGCGCCCGGGCCTCCCTAGCTCGTGGTCCTGACGGGCATCACCACGTGGGTATACGAGTCGTCGCCGATCGGCTTGAACACGCCGGGCGAGAGCGGCCCGTTGAGCTCCATGGCGAACTGCTCCGCCCCCACGTTCTGGAGGACCTCGGACAGGTAGCGGGCGTTGAAGGCGATCGTCGTGCCGTCACCCTCGACGGCCGCCTCCACCCGACCCTCGTTGTCGCCGACGTCGGCGTTCGCCGTCACGAGGATGCCCGCCTCGGTATCCCCGCCGACCTGGAGCTTGACGATGTTGGCCGACGCGCTGGCGATGAGCGCCGCCACTCGGACCGCCTTCAGCAGCTCCTCCCGATCCACGATCGCCCGGGTCGTATGGGACTTGGGCAGCACCTGCTGGTAGTTGGGGAACTGGCCGTCGATGAGCCGGCTCACGAGGTCGATGCCGTCGAGGTGGAAGACGACCTGGTTGCGCGCCTGGGCGATGACGAGGTCGACCGGGTCGTCGGTATCGGTCAGGACCCGGGTGAGCTCGGTGAGCGAACGGGCGGGGATGACCAGGCTCGTGTCCTCGACCGCGTCGAGGATCGGGATCGTCTTCACGGCGATCCGGTAGTTGTCGGCAGCGGCGAGGGTCAGGCGGTCACCCTCGAACCGGGCGAGCACACCTGTAAGGATCGGCCGGGCCTCGTCGCTCGCGGCCGCGAACGCGACCTCGGTGAGCGCCTGGCGGAGGACCTTCTGGGAGATCCGTGTCGTCGGCCGCTCTCCGGCGGTCGGGATGGCCGGGAACTCCTCGGCGTCGATGCCCTTGACGTGGGTCTCGAAGCGGCCGGCCCGGATGTGCAGGGTGTCGCCCGCCTGGAGCTCCAGGTCGACCCGCTCCGAGGCCGGCAGCGACCCGATCAGGTCCGTGAGGAGCTTGGCCGGCACGGTCGTGGAGCCGTCCGTGTCGATCTTGCCCGGGACCCAGTAGGTGATCCCGATCTCGAGGTTGGTGGCGGTGAGCTTGAGACCGGCGTCCTCGGTCTTGAGGAGGACGTTGGCGAGGACCGGGAGGGTGCTTCGGGTGGAGACCGCCCGACTCGCGACGGACAGGCCGCGGGCGAGATTCTCCTGCATGACCGACAGCTTCACGGGCGTTCACTCCAGGCTGGGCGGTCCGTGCGGTGGCCGCGTCCCGGTCACGCGGATCCCGTCGGGGTGGATGGTCAGTTAGTCAGCCTATCTTCTCACCTCATCATCATCACCATCATGGTGTGGAGCGTGGGGAGAGCGCCTCGTGGCCCGTGCTCCCGGGCGCGGTGGACGAAGGTCCGTTCCGTGTGGAAGGCCGGTACCCGACGGTGGGCCGGGCACCGGCCGGACGGTGGACGACCGGGGCGAGGTCCCGTCCCGGCCCGCGAACCCGCCAAACCGTCCACGTCGCGGGTCCGACCGTGCACCGCCGGACCCCTCCCCGAGCGCGACCTTGTCCACACGGAGGGGGGTTTTTCCACCGAATCGGCGCCTTTATCCACATGTTGAGGGCGACGGAGGGGTCCCGGGGGCGTGGCGCAAGGGCTCGCCGGGTCGTCGACGCACCCCTCCGAGCCAGGTGGCCAGATGCACGCCTGTGGATCTCCGGGCCGAGGCGGCGAAGAGGCCTGCAAACCCGCCGGGAAGTCGGCCCGAGGCCTCCGAGGCGTGCATCTGGCCAGGTCGCCGGCGATCGGGTCGTGGCCCATCGCCAGTGGCCAGAACTGCATCCCGGGAACGTCAGGCCGGATGTGGCCAGCGTCCGGGCCTTGAGGCGCACTAGGGCCCATCGTTCGTGCTCAACCGAGGAAGTCCCTGGCCGCCGCCGCTCCCGAACCCGCTGCTCAGGCGACCTGACGGTCTCCGGGCGCGAATCGGGCCGCCGATCCGGGCCTGGGAGCCGATAACGGTCCCCGGACGCAAGTCTGGCCAGGAATGGGGGTGCCGCGAGCGGCTCCGGGGGCGACCCTCAGTCGCTGTAGATGAGCTCCCGGACGGCGGCGATCTCGCGGCGCAGCTCGTCGTTGACCGACGACTCGCGGGTGATCTTGTCGCAGGCGTGGAGGACCGTCGAATGGTCGCGGCCGCCGAGCTCGGCGCCGATGCGCAGGAGCGAGACATCGGTCTCCTCGCGCATGAGGAACATGGCGATCTGGCGCGGCACGACGATGGCCTTGTCGCGCTTCTGGCCCTGGAGGGCGTCGATCGGGACCCCGTAGTAGTCGGACACGGCCTTGGTGATCCGCTCCGGGGTGATCTGGCGCTTCTTGGGGTTGTAGAGGACGTTCGACAGGACCGCCTGGGCGAGCTCGATCGTGATGGGCATCGCGCCCATCGAGGCGTAGGCGATGATCCGGTTGAGGGCGCCCTCGAGCTCGCGGATGTTGCTGACGACCTTGCGGGCGATGAACTCCATCACGTCGGAGGTGATCGGGACCGCCCCCTCTTCCGCCTTGGCCCGCAGGATCGCGATGCGGGTCTCGAGGTCCGGCGCGGTGAGGTCGGCGATGAGACCCCATTCGAACCGGCTGCGCAGGCGCTCCTCGAGGGTGATGATCTGCTTGGGCGGCCGGTCGGAGCTCAGGACGATCTGCTTGCCGTCCTCGTGGATCGCGTTGAACGTATGGAAGAACTCTTCCTGCGTCCGCTCCTTGTCCGCGATGAACTGGATGTCGTCGATCAGGAGGAGGTCGATCCGCCGGTAGCGGGCCCGGAACTCGTCGATCTTGCCTTGCTGGATGCTCGTGATGAACTCGTTGGTGAACTTCTCGCTCGTCGCGTAGACGACCCGCTTGCGGGGGAACTTGGCGATCACCTGGTTGCCGATCGCGTGCATCAGGTGGGTCTTGCCGAGGCCCACCCCGCCGTACAGGAAGAGCGGGTTGTAGGCGTGCCCGGGGCGCTCGGCCACCGAGAGCGACGCCGCGTGGGCGAGCCGGTTCGCCGAACCCACGATGAAGTTCGCAAAGGTATAGCGCGGGTTGAGGTTGGTCGAGCCTCCTTCGCCGCCCACGCGGGTCGGCTCGAGGCGGACCGCCTGGGGGGCCGGCCGCGGGCCCTGCATGCCCTGCGTCCCCATGCCCCCACCCGGGCCGATCCCCCCGCTCGCGTCGGGCGCGTCGACCGCCGGGGTGGGCGCCGTCACGAACTCGACGACCGTGCTGTAGCCGACGATCCGGGCCAGCGTCTGGGAGATGAGCGGCCGGTAGCGCGTCTCGAGCCAGTCCTTGGCGAACCCGTTCGGGACCGAGATCCGGAACCGGTTGTCGTCGACATCGACGAGCGTCGTGTCGCGGAGCCAGGTCTCGAAGTTGGCTGGTGAGAGCGCCACCTGGAGCTCGCCCAGGGCGGCGCGCCAGACTTGTCGGGTGTCCATGCGATCGGTTCGGTCCCGGTGAGCTGCGGGGGGCTTGATGGGTATGGGCGGCCAAGGACGCCAGGATGGGGAGAGCCTGAGCCACGGTCGCCGGGTACGTCTGGGGTCGTGCTCGGCGCCGCTTCTGGGGCTCATCCGGAGGTTCCGAAGGCTTCCCAGCGAAGCGTCCCGGCGCCGTTGGGCCACCGGAGGATAGCACCGTCCCGCGCGCCGCTGCAAGGCGCGGAGGCCCGAAAACGCGGATACTCCCCGGGGGTATCGCAGCGAAGCGCGACCGGGATCGTGCGGGAGGCACCGCTCCCGTTTGACACCCCCTTCGGGCCCGGCATATCATCCGGCGGACGACGACGCGCCGTGCGCTTATGGGCGCCCGGCGCGTCGTGTGCCTCAATGGGGTCGGACAAGTAACCCCGAGGCCGATGGAGAGGATCGCGCGCCACCCCCATGAAGCAGACCTACCAGCCCAAGAAGCGCCACCGCGCCAAGGAGCATGGCTTCCGAGCCCGGATGCACACTCCCGGTGGCCGGCGCGTCCTGGCCAAGCGGCGCAACCGCGGCCGGAAGCGACTGACGGTCTGACTGACGGGCGCGGCGAGCATCCGCCGCGGCTCGTGATGCTCTCCCGTCCACGGGATTTCGCGGCGCTCCAGCGCGACGGGACCTCCAGGTCCCACCCTCTCGCTCACGCCAGGTTCCTGCGGACGGACCTCGGGACGACACGGTTCGGGTTATCGACCGGGCACAAGCTCGGCGGTGCCGTGGTGCGGAACCGGGTCAGGCGGCGACTCCGCGAGGCGCTCAGGGTGATGGCGCCCTCGTTCCAGCCTGGCTGGGACGTCCTCATCATCGCCCGGCCGGCGATCGTCGAAGCCGACCACGATGCGCTCGTCGGGGCGGTGCGTCGGCTCCTCCAGCGGGGAGGCGTGTTCGATGGCCTCGGGACATAGGTGACACGGTTGGCGAGTCGGATCGGCATCGGCTTCATACGGATCTACCGGGTCCTGTTCGCCTGGTTGCCGCAGAGCTGTCGTTATGAGCCGACCTGCTCGCACTACACCGAGCAGGCGATCCAGAGATACGGCCTGCTCCGGGGGTCCTGGATGGGCGCACGGCGCATCGCGCGCTGCCACCCCGGCCACCCCGGCGGCTACGACCCGGTCCGTTGAGCACGAAGGGACGATCGATCAGGTGAGCTTCCCACGACCGCGCGGATCCCGGGTCGGGCTGCTCCTGCTCGTCGTGTTCCTCCTGCTCGTCGTGGCCGCCTGTGCCGCCCCGGCCGGTTCGCCCGGCGCGAGCGGGGCCGCCACCTCGGCCACCCCGACGCCGATCCCGACGCCGCTCCATCCCGCGCCGCTCGGCGCCGACCCGTTGAGCCTGCTCGCCTGGGCGTTCACTCCGATCTTCCAGGTCGCGTTCTTCATCCTCATCGCGTTCTACAAGCTGACCGGTGACATCGGCATCGCGATCATCGCGCTGACGATCGCCATCCGCATCCCGCTCATCCCGCTCTTCCGCAAGCAGACGGTCTCCATGCGGACGACCCAGCTGCTCGCGCCCGAGGTCAAGGAGATCCAGCGGCGCAACAAGGGCAATCGCCAGGCGATCTTCGACGAGACCCAGGCGATGTACCGCTCGTACGGCATCAGCCAGTTCTCGGGCTGCCTGCCGATCCTCCTCCAGATGCCGCTCCTGTTCGTCATGTACCAGGTCATCCGCGAGGGCCTGACGAACTACGACGTCAGCTCGATGCTGACGGTCTTCGGCAACAGGCTCATCGACCTCGGCTGCCCGACCGTGCCGAACGTCGTCAACGGCGTCGTCGTCCCGTGCGTGAACACCACGGTCGCCTGGCTCGGCGGCCTCGACGTGGGGCGCTCGCACATCGACTTCGGCGTGCCGATCCCGTTCCTGAACATCACCCTCGGGATCAGCATCATCGCCATCTTCTCGGCGATCCTCCAGGTCCTCCAGTCGCGGATGACGATGCCGCCGCTCGACCCGGCGAGCCCCGACCAGACCGCCCGGATGACCCGCCAGACGATGGTCGTCCTGCCCCTCATCTTCGTGTTCTACGCCGGCTTCCTGCCGGCCGGCCTGTACATCTACTACACGGCCAGCACGATCATCTCGATCATCCAGCAATACCTCATCGTCGGCTGGGGCTCGCTCTTCCCGCTCTTCGGCTGGAAGCCGGGCTTCGCCGCGAATCACACTCCGCGCTTCCCGGTCGCCCTTCCGGCGCCGACGAAACCAACGCGTCCGGCGGGAGCGCCGGCGCGATCCACGAGCCCGGGGAAACAAGCCCCTGACCGTGCCGCCCTGGACCGGACGGCGAGCGCAGCCAAGACCGTGCGCTCGAGCGGACGCGGTCGCCAGGGCCGACGAGGGAGACGACGCTGACATGAGTGCCTATCGGGAGTTCACCGGCAAGAGCGTCGAAGAGGCGCTGAAAAGCGCCCGCGAGGCGTTCGGGATCGGGCTCGAGGAGCTCGACTTCGAGATCCTGACCCCGGGCAGCCGAGGTGTCCTCGGCATGGGCGCCGAGCCCGCCCGGATCGTGGCCGCTCCTCGTTCCGAGCTGGGCGGCGCGGCCCCCAAGCGCGAAGCGGCCGAATCGCAGCCCCTTCCTCCGCGTCCGCCACGCGAGGATCGGCCGGCCGGCGGATTCGGCGACCGCGACCGCGGCGCCGACCGGGGCGGCGACCGAGGCCGGAGCGGCGGCGCCGACCGCGGCCCGCGCCGGGACGATCGTCCGAGCGGTGGCTTCGGCGACCGTGACCGGGGCGCCGACCGCGGCGACAGGGCTCCTCAGCGTGATGCCCGGCCGCCCGAGGCCGCGGCCGAGGCCGACCGACCGGTCACCGCGCCGGAGGGCGAGACCCCCGCCGCCCCGCCGCAGGCCGACCGGCCGCGCGGTGGCTTCGGCGATGCCGAACGCGGTGGCGACCGCCCGCCGCGACGAGACGACCGGCCCCGCGGTGGCTTCGGCGACCGCGACCGGGCCGATCGCGGCGACCGGGGCGCGGATCGGGGCGTCGATCGAGCCCCGCGAGCGGCGCGCTCGTCGGACCTGAGCGCGAGCGAGGCCGCCGAGGTCACCGCCGCGCGTGGCTCGCTCTCGGCCGAGCGGGCCGACCTCGAGGCCTCCGAGGCATCGCCGCAGGCGCTCGCCGCCGGCCAGGCGATCCTCGAGGAGCTGATGCGCCTCATGGACCTCCAGGTCACCGTCGAGGTCCAGACGGGCGATACGAGTCGCCTCAACGTGGTCGGCGAAGGCGAGGCGAAGGAAGCCCTCGGCGCGCTCATCGGGCGCAAGGGCGAGCGTCTCTCGGCGCTCCAGCACCTCGTGAACCTGATGCTCAGCAAGAAGATGGGCGACTGGACGCGCGTTCTGGTCGACGTCGAGGACTACCGTGGCCGGCGCGAGCGCCAGCTCCGCGACCTCGCGACCCGGGCGGCCGAGCGCGTGGCCGAGACCGGCAAGATGCTCCAGTTGGAGCCGATGCCGGCCCTCGAGCGCCGCTGGGTGCATATCGCGCTGCGGGATCACCCGAACGTGGCGACCCAGTCCATCGGCGAGGAGCCGAATCGGCGGATCGTCGTGCTTCCGCGCCATGCCTGACCCGGAATCGCGCCGGCGCCGCGGAACCG
This sequence comes from Candidatus Limnocylindrales bacterium, assembly GCA_036382135.1. Taxonomy (GTDB): domain Bacteria; phylum Chloroflexota; class Limnocylindria; order Limnocylindrales; family CSP1-4; genus C-114. The sequence continues at coordinate 7,335 of DASVIK010000298.1, forward strand.
GGCAGCCTGCGCCGACGTACTCCGATCGCGGCCATATGTATGGCCGGCGTAACGCGGGCACTACGTCCCGCGTCTCCCGTCCGCGTGCGCAACCCGTACGAACGACTCACGAGCACGATTGAACACGCCTGCTAGGATGACCGCCGGACATGACTACAACGAGCGATACCCTGCCGCCGGCCGCTGAGGCCACGATCCCGGAGAGCGCCGCTTTCGAGGCGACGACTCGGCGTCGTCGGCTGCCTCGCGTGCGCGTCCTGTTTGCGGCATTCGTCGTCGGCCTCGTCGTATCGCTCGTGGCCTCCGGCGCCGGCCTCTACGCCTACGACCGCCTGCACGACGGCCAGATCGTCCACGGCGTCCGGGTCGGGGGCGTCGACGTCTCCGATCTCGACCGGGACGCGGCCGCGGCGCGGCTTCGGGTGGGCCTCAGCGCGCTCGGCCAGGGCACCGTCGTCGTCTCCGACGGCGTCGTCCGCGAGTCGCTCACGTTCGCGGCCCTCGGCCGTGGTCCGGCGATCGACACGCTGCTCGACCAGGCGTTCGCCATCGGCCGGACCGGGACCGTCGTCGACCGGGGCGTCGACGAAGTCCGCACCGCCACCCACGGGGCCGGCATCGCAACGGCAGTCACGGTCGACGCCACGGCCGTCGCCAGGGTCGTCGCGGACCTCGCCGCCCGGGACGATCGCGATCCCGTCGACGCTGCGGCGATCTCGACCGGGTCCGGATTCGCCACGCTTGCCGCCCGCCCCGGACGGGTCGTCGATCAGGCGGCCATGACCGCGGCGATCGTCACGGCGCTCTCCAAGCTGGACGCCCCGGCCCAGGTCGACATCGGCCTGATCAGCACCCCGGTCGCTCCCTCGATCGACGATGCCGCGGCCACGTCCGCCCGCGACTCGGCTGCGGCCGTCGCGCACGACCTGAAGATCGTCAACGGCAAGAACTCCTGGAAGATCGCCGGGTCGACGATCAAGTCGTGGATCTCCTTCGGAGTGGTGGATGACCATTACGGGCCGGTCATCGACACGACGGGGGTCAAGGCGGCCCTTCAGCCCCTCGTCAAGGCGGTCGTCGTCAAGCCGAAGGACGCGACGTTCCTCCTGAGCAAGAGCGGCAAGATCGTCGGCGTCACGGCCGCTGTCGTCGGGCGCTCACTCGACATCGATGCCTCCGAAGCGGCCGTGGCGGCCGCGCTCCAGGCCCGCGCGGCGGGCACGGCCAGCCCGACCGGTACCGTCGCGGCGGTCCTCACGTCGAACCAGCCGAAGCTCACGACCGCGATCGCCCAGAAGTCCGCGCCGCTCATGCGCCAGATCTCGACATGGGTGACGTATTACCAGTCCGGGCCGCACAACGGCTTCAGCGCGAACATCTCGATCCCGGCCCAGGCGATCTCGGGCACGATCGTCGCGCCCGGAGCGGCCTTCAGCTTCTGGAAGTCCGTCGGCGATGTCAGCCTCGCCAAGGGCTACAAGCTCGGCGGCGCGATCATCAACGGCCACTCGGTCGAGGGCGCCACGATCGGCGGCGGCATCTGCTCGACCTCGACCACGTTGTTCAACGCGGCGATGCGCGCCGGCTTCCTCATGGGCGCGCGCAAGAACCACTACTACTACATCGCCCGCTACCCGAAGGGCCTCGACGCCACGGTCTTCATCAGCGGATCCGTCCAGGACATGACCTGGACCAACAACTCGCCCTATCCGGTGCTCATCAAGGCGTTCACGAGGCCGGGCATGGTCCGCTTCTCGCTCTACAGCGTGCCCACCGGTCGTCGCGTCTCGATCTCCGCGCCCACCGTGAAGAACTTCCTGCCGAGCACGACGATCGTCCAGAGGACCTCGTCGCTGCGTCCCGGGACCTGGAAACAGGTCGAGTACGAGGCCGCGGGCTTCGACGCCTGGGTGACCGTCACGGTGCGCGACAAGAGCGGCAAGATCATCAACGTGCGGACGTACTTCTCGCACTACGCGCGGGTCGTCGGGGTCATCCTCCGAGGGATGTGAGCTCGGTCGCGCCGGGCGCGGGTCCGCGAAGCCCCACCGGCGCCCGACGTCCGTGAGCCTCCAGAGATCGGACCGCCGCCCGCCCGCGCCACCGACCCGAAGACGGCGGCGGACCGCGTGATAGTCTGGGCGCCCTTGTCGCCCGGGAGGTCCGTCCGCTGACGCAGGCGCTCGATACGTCCGCGATCCCCACCGGCGGGCCGTCCGTCCGGGCGTTCCGCGTCCTCGTCATCGCGGCGCTCATCCTGGCCTGGGTGGGTCACGCGGTCCTGGGGCCGTTCATCGTGGCCGCCGTGATCGCGTACGCGTTCAGCCCGCTCGTCACGACCGCCGAGCGGCGCCTCGGCTGGCCCCGCCCGCTCATCGTCGCGATCGGCTATGTCATCACGCTCGCCGCGATCGGCATCGGGATCTACCTGCTCGCCGGCCAGGCCCTGCGCGAGCTGGAGCTGCTGGCCAAGGGCGGCCCGGACGCCCTCGCGACGACGTTGCGGCAGCTCGTCGGGAGCGACACGATCGTCCTCGGGACGCAGACGATCTCGGTCGCGGCGGTGGCGGCCCAGATCCAGGACTCGCTGACTCATCTGCTCGGCCCGAGCGATGCGATCAACGTCGCGAAGACGGTGGGCGAATCGACCTTGAAGTCGGTCCTGGTCCTCATCGTCTCGTTCTACTTCCTGGTCGACGGCGCCCGGTTCCGGGACGTCGCCGTGGGGCTGTTCCCGATCGGCTACCGGGTCAGAACGGTGGCCCTCCTGGCCGATATCCACGCGGTCCTCGGCAAGTGGCTCCGGGGGCAGCTGTTCCTCATCGTGCTCGTGGCGGCGGTCGTCTACGTGATCCTGGGCCCGATCCTCGGCCTCCGCTACGCCCTCGCGCTCGGCATCCTGACCGGAGTCCTCGAGATCATCCCGCTCGTCGGGCCGATC
>DASVIK010000299.1:0-3004 GCA_036382135.1 Candidatus Limnocylindrales bacterium
AGGGAGCCGAGGGAGCTGAGGGAGCCGAGGGAGCCGACGCCCCCGACGCCGAGGGAGCCGCCACCGACCCCGCCGACGGGGCCCACGCGCCCCACTCGGATAGATGGCGAGGGGCCTGACGATGGCCGCCGGCCTGTTCGAGCTGCGCAAGGATGCGATCACCGGCTGGTGGGTCGCCACGGTGGTCGATCGGGCCTTCCATCGCGATCGCTTCGCGCTCCGCGCGGAGTCGGTGGACGACGGCGGGCACTGCCAGAACTGCACGGATCCGCCCGGCGACGGTGTCCGCATCCGGACGCTGAAGGACTACGCGTTCCACGTCGTCGGAACGGAGACGGACGCGCGGGCGCTCGACGCCAGCGTCGTACAGGTCGCCCTCTCCCAGGCCCGGGCCGCCGGGAGCTGGCGGACCGCGGTCGCGGCGCCGGGCGAGCATCGGCCGCTCCACGCGGTCGGCACCGACACGATCGCCGAGCTGCTCACCGCCTGCCGGTCGGCGATCCGCGACGCGAAGAAGGCCGGCCAGACCGAATACCTCCAGGTCGTCCAGAACTGGGGCGTCCAGGCCGGTGCGCGGACGAACCACCTGTGCCTCGACCTCTACGACCTCCCGCAGGTCCCGCATCGCATCGCCGAGGAGCTCGGCGGCGCGGCCAGGTTCGTCATCCGGGAGGGTGGCTGCCCGTGGTGCCGGCTCGTCGCGGAAGCGGCCGCGCGGACCGAGCGGCTCATCCACCAGGACGAGGCGAGCGTGGCGTTCGCGCCGTACGCGTCGCGTTCCCCGTTCGAGATCTGGATCGTGCCCCGGCGGCACGACGCCGACTTCGGCCGGGCCACCGACGCCGAGGTCAAGGCGACCGCGGATTCGCTCCGCCGCGTGCTCACGGACCTCGCCACGCTCGACGGTCCGCCGTACAACCTCGTCCTCCACACGGCCCCGCTCAAGGAGCAGGTCGACGGGACGTTCCACTGGCATTGGGAGATCCACCCGCGATTGCGCGAGATCGCCGGGCTCGAGATCGGCACGGGGCTGCCGGTCAACCCGGTGAGCCCGGAGGACGCGGTCGACGAGCTCCTTCGCCAGGCTCGCCGCGCGGATGTCCGGGCCGTCACCCGGAGCGAGGACCGAGCCCTCGGGGGCGCGGCGACCGGATGACCGGCGCGGCCATGTGCGGAGGGGGGCGTCACACGTCCATGCCCCGCCTCGTCTCGACACCCGGTTCGTGCTCACCATCTTCGGTGCGCGGTGCCCAGCTCATAGCGGAGGCTCGATGGACGCGGTCGCTCAGCTCGACCACGGGTTCGCGACACGCCGGATCGGCCACGCATTCGAACGCCCCGGGCGCGCGGAGCGGCCGATGACCGACGAGCGACCCGAGGTCACCTCCGAGACGACCCGCCGCGACGCCGCCGTCCGGGCCGAGATCGAGGTCCTGTTCACCCGCCACCACGCCGAGATCTACGCCTACCTCGCGCGCATGGTCCGCGAGCCGGAGATGGCCGCCGACCTCGCCCAGGACACGTTCGTGAAGGCCTATCGGGCCTACGACACCCTCGAGGATCCGGCCCGGGCCCGCGCCTGGCTCTACCAGATCGCCCACCGCGTGGCCCTCGACGAGTTCCGCCGGCGGCGCATCGTCCGCTTCATCCCGTGGACCGGCGAGTCGCGCGGCGCCGCACCCTCCGCCGAGCACATCGCGCTCGAGGGCCGCTTCTCCGGCGAGATGGAGCGCGCGCTCCGGCGGATGCCCGAGCGCCAGCGCTCCGCCCTCATCCTCGCCGAGCTGCACGACCTCACCGGCCTCGAGCTGGCGGCGGCCCTCGGGGTCTCCCACGTGGCCGCTCGGGCGATCCTCACCCGCGCTCGCGAGAGCCTGCGCCAGGCCCTCACCGATGAGCGGGCACGGAGCGCCGAATCCGAATCCGCCACCGGCGCAGGGCGCGGCGCCTCGTGAGTCGCCAGTTCGGTAGTCGCCGCTCGCCCGACGCCTGGGCCTCGGCGCACGACCGCGCACGGGTCCGCATCGCCGAACGGATGGACGAGCCGCTCGAGCCGGCCGAATCGGCCTGGCTCGACGCCCATCTCGCCGACTGCTCGTCCTGCCGCGAGATCGACGTCGCGTACCGGAACGATCGCGAGGGCCTCCGGGCGATGCGCGTCGTCCCGCCGCCGCGCGACCTGTGGGCCCGCACGTCCGCCGCGCTCGACGCGGAGCAGGCGCGATCCGGCGGCGGCCGGCGGACGCGCTCGGCGCGCCGCCAGACCGGGTCGTCCGTGCTGGGTTTCCCGCGCAACCGCTGGGCCCCGCTCGGTGCCCTCGGGTCGATCGCCGCGGTCATGGTCGTCGGCTTCCTGCTCGGCAACATGCTCATCCTCGCGCCGACCCGCTCGCCGTCGATCGCCCAGGCCCCGTCGGCCACGCCGAACCTCGTCCCCACCTCGATCCCGATCGCGCAGACGGACGTGTCCTGGGTCGCCCAGAATCCGGACGGCTCGATCGTCCTTCGGCAGACGGCGGTCAGCGATGTCTGCCCGGCCGGCGACACGTCGGGCTGCGTGCCGGTCGACCAGAACGCCAGCAACGTGGCGACCCTGTCGGTCAAGCCCAAGAGCGTGCACCAGTCGCCGACGTCCGGCCAGATGGTCATCATCGGCCCGGTCGCGGGATCCAGCGGCCAGTCGCTGTACGTCGTCAATGTCGGGAAGAGTCCCGCGCCCACCGCCAGCGTCGTGCCGACCGCGTCCGCGACCACGACCGTCGCGCCGACGACCGGCGCCACGAGCCCGGCCGCGTCGAGCTCGCCGACGGCGTCCACCGCCACGACACCCGAGCCGAGTCCGAGCCACACGCCCAAGCCGACGGCGACCGCCACGATCGTCCCCAACGTCACCCCCGCGCCGACGGCGGCGAGCGTCATCGCCCTCGCCACGGACGTGGGCGTGCTCAATGCGGACACGGCCGCCTATTCACCCGATGGCGCCTGGTTCGCCTTCACCGCCCGG
>DASVIK010000300.1:0-5199 GCA_036382135.1 Candidatus Limnocylindrales bacterium
CCCCTGGTGCTCTTGGTCGTGAGCGTCGGCGAGGGACCTCGCCACTACATCGTCCAGATCGGCTTTCTCGTGGCCCTCGGTGCGACGGGCTGGCTTCGTCTCGTCGTGGGCCTCTTCCGGCGACCGAGCGTGCGGGCGTTCATCGTCCTCGCCATCGCGGTCGTCGTGGCGGCGCTCCTGGCGAGGCCCATGCTCGAGGCTGCGTTCCTGCACTGGCGACTCCCCCGGGTCCGGGTCTCTCGGCGCCTCCTGGTTCCGCTGGCATTGATCGCGGTCGCCGTCGTCGTCGGGTGGATCCGCAGCTGGACTCCACCGAGGCGGCAATGGCTCTCGCCTTCGCGCTGGTCACGACCGAGATGGTCACGGAGCCTGACAGGCGCCGCCCTCGTCCTGGCCGTCGTGACAGGCGCCGCCGTCCAGATCGCATCGGCGCCGATCGCCAGAGCCCAGATCGACACCGATGTGGTGCGCTCGACCGCCGTCCAGCGTGCGGTCGACTGGGTTCGCGCCAACGTCCCGCCTGGATCGACCGTGGCGTTCGGGTCGCAACTCACCGTGGAGACTGCCCTCCGCCTCCGCGGCGATGTCCAGACGGTCCTGATCAGCGACGATATGGGCATCGTCGTGGACCCGACGACGCTGCTGGGGATCCGAGCCGGGGGCGATCCGCCGGCCGCCGACTGGGTCGCCCTCCGGGCCTCGCCAACCGACGTCAACCTCTTCTTCGGTTACCGTGCCGGCTCAGTCGTGTCCGACTTCCGCGCGCTCGGGGCACGATTCTGGGTCCAGACCGATGTCGACCAGTCCATCTCCCCGATCGTCCAGGCCCTCCGCGGCGCGACCGGGGTGGTGCTCGCCGGACACTGGGTGACGACGCGCGGATCTGTTCGACTCGAGACCTCGATCTTCAAGGTCGACCCTGGTCGGCTCGCGTTCCCCGACCGGGTGATCGTCTCCCAGGACGCGCTGGCGCGGATCATCGCCGGTTTCGAACGCGCCCCGGCCGCGTCGGTGACGGCCGCCGGAACGCTCCTTGCCCGGGTCACCGTCATCCCGGACGACGCGCGGGCCGCCGCGCTGGTACAGCGGCTCCGAGGTCTCGCGGCGCCTTGATGCGCCAGCCGCGATCCGCGTCCCAGCGACGTTCGAACCGCTGGCCCGCACTCCGTCGGTCAGCGGGTGGACCCACCGGTGGCAGGTCGCCGCGGAGCGTCCTCCGGAACGATCTGGGACGCGAGGCCGATCGGGCGGTCGTCGAATGAGGTGTCTGCCCGCGGATCCGTCTCGGGTGGTCGGGCGACGAGCGGGGCGAGGATCGCCAGGGCTGCCACAACCGGCAGGACAGGGCCGGGCAGCCACCCCAGGAGCGGCATGGCGACGGCCCAGGGCCGGCCGCGGTTCGCGAGGAAGGCGCCGGGGATGAGGAGCGCGACCAGGTAGTGCGGGTGGAAGAAGGGCGCCACGAGGAGCGGCGCCGCGAGCGCCACCACGATCGCGGTCTCCGGGTCGCGCTTCCAGCCGACCCACCACGTGACGCCCGCGGTGGCGACCATCCCGGCCAGGCCCGCGATCCGCGCGACGGTGTCGGGGGCACCCGCCTGGCCGAGTGAGGCCGTGATGCTCAGGTTGTCGACGCCGGTACTGATGTCCCGGAGGCCCCGGAGGATGGTCACGTAGTCGACATACCCGGTGAACCCGACGATGGGCACGGCGAGCGCGAGCAGGATGAGCCCCGTGCCCATCATCACCGCGAGCACGCGCCAGCGGCGCATCGCGAGCCACGCGATGGCAACGGCCGCGAATGGATACCGGATCGCGATGAGGACGGCCAGCACGGCCCCGGCCGCCGGCCGCGACCCGAGTCGCCAGACCACGGCCGAAAGGGCGAAGACGACGGCGCTGACGTTCCCGAGATTGAGGTCGTACAGGACCGGGAAGCTCAATGCGGCCATCCCGAAGGTCACGAGGCGGACCCAGCCCCGGACCGGCATCACGGCGCAACCCAGCGCCAGGGCCAGCAACCGGGCCCACAGCCAGACGATGGCCGCGGTCCCGGGAGTGAAGACGGTGAACGGGACGAGCGCGATCGCCATCTGCGGTGGGTACAGATACAGGCCGGCGTACAGGCCGCTGTTGTAGCGATCGACGGTGTCGGCCAGATACAGGTGATCGCCGGCCGCGATCCTGCGGGCGGCGAGGTCGTAGGCCCGGAAGTCGAAGGAGAACCCGTCGCTGCCGATGAACTGCAGGGAGGCGAACAGGATGACCGCGAGGCCCAGGCCCGCGAACGCGAATGGCGCGACCCGCCGGATCGCACGCGCCAATTCGGGTGACATCGCCTGCCATCATACGGTGATGGAACCGTGCTCCCGGCCCGTTCCCTCGTGACGGCGGCCCCGGCCCCCGCGGCCTGGGTCGGTCACGTCCGGCGCCTGGCGAGCGTCGGGATCAGCCTCGTGTTCGTGGTCCTGACCCTCGCCCGGGTCGACATCGCCGGCGCTGCCTCGTCCCTCGGCCGCGTCGCACCGCTCGGGCTGCTCGTCGCGATCGGGCTCACCGGGCTCGAGCTCGTCCTCCGCGCCGAGCGGTGGCGGCGGATCCTGCTGCCGTTCGCGCCCATCGGCCATCGGTCGGCGCTCGCCTACCTGTCGATCGGGTACTTCGCGAACACGCTCCTGCCCGCGCGCCTCGGCGATGTCGCCCGGGCGGTCCTGGCCGGCAAGGCGTTCGGCGTGCCGCGCCTGCGCATCCTGGGGACGATCCTGCTCGAGCGGGTCGCCGACGGCCTCGTCATCCTCGCCATCGTCACGGTCCTCGCGCTCGCCCTGCCGGAGGCGCGACCCCTCCTCGAGACGGCGCGGCTCATCGCCCTCGTCGGGGCCGGTGGCGTCCTCGCCCTCGCCGTCGCGGTCCTCCTCACGCATCGGACGGCCGTGGCGGCCACCCGGCTCGCCGGGCTGACCCGGGACGTGATCGCCCGACTGGCCGAGGGCCTCGAGGCACTCCGGCGGCCGGCGGGGGTGGCCGTCTTCGGGGTGCTGACCGTCGTCGCCTTCTTCGTCGCCGCGGCCGCGCTCCTCGTCGTGGCCGACGCGCTCGGGATCGCCCTCTCGCCACAGCAGGGGGTGCTGGTCATGGGCGCGCTCGCCCTCTCGACCGCGATCCCGGCCGCGCCGGGCTCGATCGGGACGTACGAGTTCGTCGGCCTGACCACGCTCACGGGGCTGGGCGTGGCGCCCGAGCCCGCCATCGCCCTCGTCGTCCTCGTCCATCTCGTCGCGACGCTCCCGCCGGCGCTGGCCGGCCTGGCGGCGACCGCCGTCCTGCACCTGCGGGTCGTCGACCTGACCCATACCGCGGAGACCGCCCGGACCGAGGCGCCGGCCGGCCGATGACGTCCGGGTCGACCGCGATCAGCACGCCCGGGCCGACGTCCACTCCGGCGCCGACCGCGGCCGACCAGGCGATCGCCGTGATCCTGCCCGCCTTCAACGAGGCCGGCCGGATCGACTCGACGCTGCGCGCCATCGCTGCCTATCGCGTCCATCTCGGGGTGGACTGGCCCGTCGTCGTCGCGGACGACGGCTCGACCGACGGGACGGCCGACGTGGCCCGGGCGACCGCGGCCGAGATCGGCCTGCCGATCGAGATCCTGCGCTTCCCGCATCGCGGCAAGGCGCTCACGATCCGGGACGCGATGCTCGACCTGGCCGGCCGGACGGACGCCCGGTTGCTGATGATGCTCGACGCCGACGACGAGCTCCGGATCGACCAGCTCGACCACGTCGCCTGGGCGACCGATCCGCATGCGATCTACATCGGCCACCGGGTCTCCGAGGTCGGCGGCGCGGTCGGGACCCGTCCGTCGCCGTTCCGCAGGTTCATGTCGGGCGGCATGCGTCTGGCATCCTGGGTCCTGCTCGGCCTGCGGTTCCCCGACACGCAATGCGGCTTCAAGCTGTTCCCGCGGGCGATCGTACCGGGGCTGTTCGGCCAGCAGCGGTCGGCCGGCTGGGTGTTCGATGCGGAATTGCTCGTCATCGCCCAGCGCGTGTCCGGTCTGCCCGTGGTCGAGGTCCCGGTGACGTGGTCACCGCGAGGTGTGAGCAAGGTCTCGTCCCGGGCCGCGATCGGCAGCGTCTTCGCACTCATCGCGGTCGCCGCCCGCTATCGGGCGGGCCGCTACCGCCGGATCCGGATCGGCTAGGCCGTCAGGGGTCTCGTCCGCGGCTCGGCGTCTCCTGGTGGCGCCGCCGGCGCGAGGGCGGCGACGGGCTCCGGCAACGGCCAGATCCATGGCGCGAGGCAGCCGAGCAGCATCGCGTACGAGTTGATGTTCACGACCGGCGAGCCGAGGGTCATGGTCGCGACGGCCAGGGCGAAGGCCCAGTTCGGCCGGTCGCGCAGCAGGAACACGCCCAGCACGCCGCCGAGGAGCATGGCCGCCGGGATCAGGTTCGCGATGGCCGGCGCCATCCCGATGGCCTTGGCCAGGCCGGCCAGGCTCAGGTCGGACTGGCCGACTGTCGCCGTGTCGCGGGTGACCTGGATGAACGTCAGGTGGGCGTCGAGGCCCGCGCCGAGGATGCTGATCCCCAGGAATGCCGCACCGGCGACGAGGCCCGCTCGCACCGCCCGCCAGCGCCATTGCGTGAAGATCCACCACGCCAGGACGACGGGCGAAACCTTGAGCACGAATCCAAGGGCCGTCACTACTCCGGCCCGCTCGTCGCGACCCTCGGCCATCCACTTCCAGGCGAGGATCGCCCCGAGGAGCAGGAATGCGTTCATGTTGCCGACGCCGATCTCGTAGGTCAGCGGGACGACCAGCGCCATCACCACCAGGCTCGTGAGGATCGGCTGACGACGGACGAAGGTGTACAGGATCCCGGCGAATGCGGCGAGGCAGCCAGCCCACCAGATATACGCGCCGATGTCGTTGGGCAGAAGCGCGAGCGGCCTGAAGATCACCGCGACGAGCGGAGGCGACAGGAGTGGCACCGTCCAGTAGGGGGGCTTGAACCCTTCCGGCCGATCGCCGGGCATGAGCGCGTAGACCTGGTGGCCGGCGTTCAGGCGCTCGCCACCGGCCAGGTACACCGTCGCGTCACCCGGGATGAAGCCGCGGGTGAAGTAGGCCGCGAGGAATTCGAGCAGGAGCGCGGCGGCCACGGCCACGAACGCGATGGCCAGCACGCG
>DASVIK010000301.1:0-3000 GCA_036382135.1 Candidatus Limnocylindrales bacterium
CCTCCCTTCACGGGCTTTGACCATCCTCCGATCGCGCCCGGACCGGGGCCAGTGCCGTTCGGCCCGACGCGGCGGGGGCGGGTGCCTCAGCCGCGCCGGCGATTCGCGCGGCGGTGCGGCCCCTCGTCGAGCCCCGCCGACGCGTCCGGCGGCGGCGGCAGCTCGGGCAGGGTGGTCTGCTCGCGCAGGCCCGACGCGATGATCCGGCGCAGCTCGGCGTCGATGGCCGGGTCCGTGTCGATCGGCTGGTAGGCGGCCAGCCGCCGGTCGACCTCGACGGTTGCCCGTTGTGCCGCGTCCAGGCCGCCCTTGCGGAGCCAGGCCTCGCGGTTGTCGCGGTCCACGACCGCGCTCGGCAGGTAGAGCTCGGTCGGCCAGTTGGTGAGGGTGTGCTCGGCCATGATGAGGTGCTGGTCGGTCATGAGCCGGTCCACGAGCGCGGACGTGGGGACGTCGTCGATCGGGTGGACGTCGCGCACGAACTGGAGCGCCTGGCCGCACATCTCGTCATCGAAGACGAGCTTGGCCAGGCTGAAGACGAGGACGAAGTCGAGCATCCCCGGCCCCGACACCGAGTTCACGCCCGCGAGCGCCGCGATGAGCGCGCTGCCGAACGTCTCCGCTCCGGCCTGGGCGTCGAGGAGCTTGCCGTCCGACAGCGCCATGTACGCCTGGCAGGGCAGGTCGAGGGCCTTGGCCACCGCGATGTACGCCGCGTCGAGGCGGAGCGCCTCGACGGCCGCCATCGGCGCCGACGCGATCTTCATGTGGAACGTGGCCGGCGCCCCGCCGAAGAGGACGGGCGTGCCGGGGCGCACGATCTGGGCCATGGTGATGCCCGCCAGGACATCGACCGTGTGGAAGACCGTCGCGCCCACGATCGTCACGGGCGCGATGAGGCCCATGAGCGTGACCGGGACGATCTCGATCGCGATGCCGGCCTCGGCGCAGTCGATGATGTTCTGGCAGGAGTCCTCGCTGTACCGGAAGTTGCCGGTCGCGGTGACGGTGAAGATGCTCATCGGGCGGGCGATGAGGTCGGCTCGATCGCGCCGGAAGAGCTGCATCATGTCGACCATCCGCTCGACGCCGTGCTCCGTGAACGCGCCCGAGACGACCGGCTTGCGCGAGCCGGTCAGGCACATGTACAGCCGCCAGGCGTCGGAGACCTGGGCTTCGATGTCGGCGTTCGTGCTGAATGCCGTGGCCAGGTACGGGATGTTCGGGAGGCCGTCGGCCAGCCGGACGTATTCGACGAAGTCGGTCGAGTTCGCGAGGCGCGTCTCACCGGTGCGATGGTCGAGCACCTTCAGGCCGCTCGAGCCCGGGACGAAATGGACCCGGTCGCCACCGAGGTCGGCGTGAGGGTTGCCCTCTCGGTCGTAGAGCATGAACGACTTGGGTGCGGTCTCGATCGCCCGCTCCACGACGTCCCGGGGGAAGAGCACCCGGCCGTTCGCGTCCTGGGGCAGGCCGTGGTCGAGAAGGCGCTGGCGAAGGGCCGGCCCGCGCACCTCCATGCCGACCTCGGCCAGGATCCGCTTCGCCTCGTCGAGGATCCGGGCGATGAGATCGGGGTCGAGGATGGAGAGGGTCGGACGCATCGGTTTCGACAGGATACGGGGGCTCGCCGCCCCGTGGAGTGCCGTCGCACGGCCCGGGGCGTCTGAGGCCGGCCGCTCGGCCTGCGCAGTCGCCCCGCGGGCGGCGCCCTCGGCCCGCTCGGCTTTGGTGCCAGATACCACCCCCGGTAGTACAAAGTGCGCTGAAAGTCGCCAGGAGGGCCTCGTGGCCCCTTCCCCACGCACGGGACCGGCCGTCGCGAGCCCGGCCCGATGCCCCGTGGGGCATAACTCCGTCCATAGCACTATCCCCGGTGGTATCTGCCACCAAACGGCGCCAGGGGAGTGCGCCGGGGCGCCCGTGGTGCGCCCGCCCACGATCCTGCCCTATGCCCGCCTCGTGGACGCTGGGCACCGGCGCGATGCCCCGGAGGGCATCGGCTCGGGTGAGTCGAGCACGGGTCGAGCTCGGGTCGAGCGAAAGATCGGCCGGGAGGACCCTCGATCGCGCCCAACGTTCGTGTGGTGACCGCAGGGCGTGAATAGCCGCGCCGATCGCCGGGCGCCGCGCCGAGCCCACGCGCCATCCCGCTGTGCTCATTTGAACGTTTCGCCCATCATGGTTCGTCAGAACGCCATGGAGAGCATGAAAGGTGGCGTCGTGAGCCTGGTCGATCGTCCAACCGCGCGTGGTCAGGCTGCCCGCACGGCGGCCTTCGCCGGGCTCGTGGACCGGCATGCCCTCGACTCTGCCTATCGCTACGCGACCCTCATGCTCGGCAACCGCAGTGAGGCCGAGGACGCCACGCACGACGCGGCGCTGATGGCGTGGCGTCGGTTCGGCGAGCTGCGCGATCCGGCGCGGTTCGAGGCCTGGTTCGGGCGGATCCTCGTCAACGCCTGTCGGGATCGCCTTCGCGCCCGGCGCCGCGCTCCGCTCAGCCTCGATGGCGAGCCGTCGATGCTCACCGTCTGGACGACCCGCGCCGCACCAGATCAGGCCGACGCATTCGTCCGCCGCGACGCCATCGCCGCCGCGCTCCGATCGCTCACCGCCGACCACCGGGAGGTCGTCGTGCTCCGCTTCTACTTCGACCTCACCGTCGACCAGATCGCGACCCGCACCGGCGTGGGCGCGGGCACGGTCAAGTCGCGCCTCCACTACGCGTTGCGCCAACTCAGGTCGGCTGTCGACCCGAGCTTCGAAGGGAGTCCAGCACGATGAACGGCGACGAGTCCTTCGATCGCGAAGTGCGCACGACGCTCGAGGGCCTGGCCCGCGAGCCGGCCCCCGAGCAGCTGGTCGCTCGCGTCGCCGCCATCCCCGAGACCGAGCCGGCGGCCGAACCGCTTCTCGTCCGGGTCCGCCACTCGGGTCGGGGGGTCGTCTCCGGGTTCGCCGCGCTTGCGGCCGTCCTCGCCCTGGCCGTCGCCGCGA
>DASVIK010000302.1:0-2048 GCA_036382135.1 Candidatus Limnocylindrales bacterium
GTGAGCCCCACGGCTCGGCCGCCGACCGACACCCGGTGGCGGGCGAGATCGAGCTCGAGGTCGCCGACGACGAGCCGCTCCGCCGGCCGAGCGGCGGCCTCCGCCCGCCGGAGCACGGCCCGGACGCGGGCGACGAGCTCCCTGGGGCTGAACGGCTTGACGACGTAGTCGTCGGCGCCCAGCTCGAGGCCGGTCACCCGGTCCGTCTCGTCGCCGCGCGCGGTGAGGATCACGATCGGGACGGTCGAGTCGCGCCGCAGGGTGCGGACGACGTCGAGCCCGTCGAGCACCGGGAGCCCCAGGTCCAGCACGATCGCGTCGGGGTGCCGGACGCGCGCCAGTGTCAACCCGGCCGCGCCGTCGGTGGCGGTGAGGACGGCGAAGCCGGCGTGTTCGAGATAGTCGCGGACGAGCGCCGCGATCTGCGGCTCGTCCTCGACGACGAGGATCGTGCGCATGGGACTCCACGGACGTGGCGACGCCGGGCGATGGTAGCCGCCCGGCGTCGCGTGAGGGAGGCGGAGCGACCGGGCCGGGTCGCTCCGGTGCCGGTCAGTCGGCCGTGGCGGCGTTCGTGGATGCTGTCGCGTCGCCGGTCGTGCCCTCGGCGGCCTCGGCATCGTCGGCCTCGTGGAGGCTCCGGTGGAATTCTCGGATCCACTGGCGACGCGGGTCGTTGGGATCCAGGCGGCGGCGGTGGCGGCCCCCCGGTCCATGCCCGGCGCCCATGCCGTGGTGTCGGCTGGCGGCCTTGAAGGCGAGGAGTCCGAGGAACGCGGCTCCGATGACCTTGCGATTCATGAAGTGATCTCCTTGGTTAGGGACAGGTCGGTCAACCGGCCGTCGGAGGGGTGGTCGGCGTCGTCGGGTCGGTCGGACTGGCGGGCTGGCCCGCCTTCGACTCCGCCTCGTGGAGGCTCCGATGCATGTCCGCGACCCACTGGCGACGCGGGTCGTTGGAGGCGTCCGGGCCGGTCGGGCCGGTCGGTCCGCCCCAGGGCCCGCGACCGTAGCCGGCGCCCCATTGGCCATGTCCGCCGCCCCACGCGCGCCGTCGACCGGCGAACGAGAAGATCAGGAACAGGAAGAAGAGGAAGAACAGGAAGCCGAAGCCCCCGAACCAGCCTCCGCCGCCGACGTAGACGACCCGTTCGGCCGCGCCGGGCGCCGAGGTGAGGCCGATGTTGTAGCCGATGGCCCCGGCGACGAGGGCGACGATCCCGAAGAACAGGACTCCGAAGAATCCACGCATGTGAGGCGATCTCCATCTCTGGGCCCGGACCATCCGGGCCACTTGCTTGATGGGTCCCACCTTCCCGCCGCGGTATGCAGATTTCGTGTGGGCGATGTGCACGATCGATGGACGCGCGGGAGAATGGCTGCCGGAGGGTCGAGCGATGGCAAGGGAGCCGGCCGACGACGTCGAGCAGTTCGTCGATCGGCCCGAGCAGGCGCGGTTCGTGGTCAGCGTGAACGGCGACATCGCCGGCTTCGCGACGTATCGGCTTCGTGGCGACGTGATCACGTTCATCCACACGGAAGTCGCTCCCGCGTACGGCGGTCACGGGCTCGGAACTCGACTCGTTGTTCACGGGCTCGACGACGCCCGTCGTCGTGGGCTTCGAGTGCGTCCGCTGTGCCCGCTCTTCGCGAAGTACATCAGGGAGCACGCCGAGTACCAGGATCTGGTCGCGGCCAAGGCGACGCCCTAGCCGCGGACGAGTTCGACATCAGTCGTAGTGCATCATCGTCCGGCCCTCGGTCCAGCCCTCGCTCGTCGAGCGGCAATCCGGACAGCGGGGTTGGGCGCCGTAGCGGAACGAGCCGCCGCACTCGCACGCCGGCGCCATCGCCTCGACACCGGCGTGGTAGGCCTCCGCGGACACCACAGGCCCAGGCCACTCGCGCTGGATCCGTGCATCTCCCGCGGCCCGAGCGATCGCGTACGGCCGGCGGAGGCCCTTGATGAACCCGAGATGGAGGTCGCCCATCTCCCGATGGCCGATCGACCAGACCTTCCCGCACGTGTCGCAGTGCAACTGGTCGAA
>DASVIK010000303.1:0-9821 GCA_036382135.1 Candidatus Limnocylindrales bacterium
GGAACGGGTACCGGGGCCGCGCGATCGGGAACGTCTCGGCCGACCAGTTGCTCAGCGCGAACAGCGGGATGCCCGCGTCACGGAGCGCCTCGAGGACCTCGACCGTCCCCGGAATGGCGCCGCCGAGCATCTCCGACCAGCGCTCGTGGAACGCCTCGATGAAGACGCGCGAATCCGGGTACTGACGGCTGAGCGTGTCGACCGCCTCCGCCCAGGGCCGCCCGGCGTCGAGCTGCGCGTTCCAGTCGGGGCTGCAGACCTCGGCCAGGAAGTGCTCCATCGCCGCATCGTCGCCGTCGAACAGCGTCCGGTACAGGTAGCGTGGGTTCCAGTCGATGCACACGCCGCCGAGATCGAAGACGACCGCCCGGGGCCCGGGGGCCGAACGGTCGGCGGCCCCTTCCCGACCGGGGGCCGGTCGAGTTTCCCGAACGCTCAACGGAAGAGGTCGTCGGCCGCGGTGACGACGCGGCGCAGGATCTCGAACCCGTCGCGGTACGTTCCTGCCGCGAGGGCTGCGGCACGGGCGACCTGCTGGACCCGGAGGAGCGTCTCAAGGGCGCGGGCGGCCGGCTCCTTGCTCGCGATCTCGATCCGCAGGCGCCGGCCCGCCTCGGGTCCGGGTTCTGCGGCGGGCGCGGGCGCGGCCAACGGCGCGGGCGCGACCTCGACGATGGCCACGTCGAGCGCGGCCAGTTCGTCGCGCAGGCGTCCGAGATACGCGGTACGCCGGGCATCGGGCGCGTCCACGTCGAGCAGGACGACGGCGTCGCCCGCCCGCGACGCCTCGATGAGGCCGTGCCGGAACTCGCTCGGGGTCGTCGCGACGGCCGGGCGTACGACCTTCTCGTGCCACAGGAGCGCCCCGGCCTCGGCCAGCCCGTGCGCCGCGCCGAACCCGAGGAACCAGACCCTGTCCGCCGCGGCCAGCAGCCGACCGGCGCTCACCGCGATCTCCATCGAGCCGACCACGGCCCGCAGCCGCACCACGGCCGCGTTCCCGGCGGCGCCCTCGGGCAGGACCCGCCCCACCGCGAGGAGGCCCGCCAGCGTCGCCAGGGCGGACTTCGTCGACGCGTCGCGTTCCTCCCCGCTGGCGATCGGCAGCGTGAGCGATGCCGCGGTGGCGAGCGGCGAGTCGAGCTGCGCGGTGACCGCCAGGACCGCGGACCCGGCCGCCCGCGCGCGGCGCGCCGCGGCCAGGGTCTCGGGGCTGGTCCCCGACTGCGAGACGGCCACCACCAGGTCGTCCCGGCGGAACGGTTGCCCGTCGACGTCGCCCAGGACCGCGGCCGATGCCTCGCGCACGACGACATCCAGCACCCGCACCGTCGCCGCGGGACGGGTGGCCGCGGCACGCTGGCGCCACAGCGGCGCCGCCGTGCGGGCGACCGCGAGCGAGGCGCCGGTCCCGACAAGGACGATCCGGCCGGCGCTTGCCACTGACGCGTCGAGGGCCGGACGCAGCCGGGCGACATGCGCCAGCGTCTCGGCCACCGCGGCCGGCCCCTCGGCCATCTCGCGACCGAGCGCGTCGGGCCCGTCGAGCGCCGCGGCGTCCAACAAGTCGCGGGGGGGCGTGCCGCCGGCGCCGGCGCCGCTCACCCCTTCACGCTCCCGGCGGTCAGGCCGGCGACGATGTAGCGCTGGAACAGGAACGCGATGATCACCGGAGGCAGGGCCGCGATGACGCCACCGGTGGCCAGCTGGCCGAAATCGAGCCCGTAGCGGCCGATGAAGTCGTTCAGCGCCACGGGCAGCGTCTTGGACGCGTTCGTCGACGTCAGGATGAGCGCGTAGAGGAATTCGTCCCAGGCCATCAGGAACGCGAGCAGGGCGGTCGACAACAGGCCGGGTGCCGCGAGCGGCACGATGACGCGGATCAGCGCGCCGAGCCTCGAGCAGCCGTCGACGCGGGCGGCGTCGTCGAGCTCGGACGGGATCGTCGAGATGTAGCCACGCATGATCCAGATGACGAACGGGGTCACGAACGACGAGTAGATGAGGATCAGGGCGAGCGGCGTGTCGCGCAGCCCGAGGGCGCCCATGATCTGGTAGAGCGGCAGGATGAGCGCGATCGGCGGCAACATGTACGTGCCCATGAACGCAAGGATGAGCCAACCGCGCCCGGGGAACCGCAGGCGGGCGAACGCATAGGCGGCCAGCGTACCAACCACGAGCGAGAGCGCCGTCACCGCCGAAGCGATGACCATGCTGTTCATGAACGCCGAGCGGAACCCCTGGGCCTGGTCGTTCGGCTCGCTCCCGACCGTCAGCTGGACGAACCGGTCGAACGTGATGTGCTCGGGGATCCAGCGCAGGGGCTTCGAGAGCAGGTCGACCGGGGCGGCGACGCTCGATATCAGGAGCCATGCGAACGGGGCCAGCACGACGACGAGCGCGATGACCATGCCGGCGTAGAGGAACGCCGAGCGAGCCAGGCGCCGCGGCCGGCGGCGCCGTGGCAGCCCCCGTTCCGCTGGTGTCGTCGCCAGGACCGACCCGGCCGCCATCAGCGGCCCGTCCGTCCGAGAAGGCGGAGATACACGGCCGCGAGGACCATGATGACGAGCGCGATCAGGTAGCCGAGCGCCGCACCGCGCCCGAAGTCGAAGCCCTGGTAGGCCGTCTGGTAGGCGTAGATCGCGATCGTCTGGGTCGAGTTCGCGGGCCCGCCGTGGGTCATGATCCAGATGATGTCGAAGACCTTGAACGCCTCCATCGTGCGCAGGACGAGGACGACGAGCACGACCGGCATGATGAGCGGCAGGATGATGTGGCGGAACAGCGACACCGGGCCCGCACCGTCCACCTGGGCGACCTCGACGACCTCGCGGTTGACGCTCTGGAGCCCGGCCAGCAGGAGGATCGCGCACAGCGGGGTCAGCTTCCAGACGTCCGCGATGATGATCATCCACATGGCGGTGTCGCTGTTCGACAGCCACGGCTGGTACTCGTGGATGATCCCGGTCTGGGTGAGCAGCGCGTTGAGCGAGCCGTACTCGGCGTTATCGATCCAGCGCCACATGAGCGCGTTGACGATCGTGGGCAGCGCCCACGGCAGGATGATGATCGAGCGGAGCAGCCAGCGGAACCGGAGCGGCTGGTCCATCAGGAGCGCCAGGCCGAGACCGAGTGAGAGCTCCAGCCCAGTCGACGCGACCGTGAAGAAGAGGGCTCGGCCCGTCGAGGCCCAGAAGTCCGAACTCGTGAGCTGCTCGATGTAGTTGTCGAGCCCGATGAAGGGTTCGACGCCGGGCCGGGTCAGGACGATGTGGAAGAGGCTCATCCACAACGCCCGGCCCAGCGGGACGATGACGATCAGCAGGACGACGAGGGCGGCGGGGGCCACGAAGGCCGCCGCCACCCACGTCTCGGGCCACGGCCGTTTCGAGCGCCCGCGGGGCGGTCGCGCGAGAACGGTCGAGGTCGCCATCGGTTGGGTCCGCTACCCGCGAACGGTCACTTCTGGAAGTCCGGCACCTTGGCCGCCACCTCGTCGAGTGCCTGTTGCGGGGTCTTCGTGCCCTTGAGCGCCTCCTGGATCGCGACCTGGAGCGCCGTCGAGAGCTTGGTGTAGTAGGGAACGATCGGCCGGGCGACGAGCCCGCCGAAGGCGTTCTTCGCGGCCGCCCAGAAGTCCGGAGCGACCTTGGTGAGGGTGGTGTTGTCGAACGAGGCCTTCCACATCGGGAAGGTATTCTCGTCGTACTTCTCCTGCATCGGCTGGCTCGCCATCCAGAGCGCGAGCTTGAGCGCCTCCGCGGGATGCTGCGACTTCGTCGTGACGGCGATGCTCATCCCGCCGTTCACGCCGGCCGTCGCCGTGCTGGCCGTGCCGGGCGCCGCCGCGACCGCGATGTCGCCGGCGACCGGGGACTTGGTCTTGTCGTTGAGCACGTTGAACCCGTACGTCCAGTTGAGCGCCATGGCGGCGTCGCCGGCGCCGAGCGTCTTGTTGACGTCGTCCTCGACGAAGCCCAGCGAGGCCGGGTTCGTCAGGCCGAGGTCGATGGTCTGCTTCATGAACTGGAGCGCGGCGAGTCCGCCGCCGGTGTTGAACTGGGGCTTGCCGGCATCATCCATGAAGTTGGCGCCGCCCATGACCCCGGCGATCTCCGCCCAGTCACAGATGACGGCCTCCGCCTGGTTCCAGCTCCAGACGAGCGGGTACTTGACGATGCCCTTGGCCTTGATGGCCTTGGCCGCGGTGATGACGTCATCCCACGTCTTCGGGACGCTCGTGATGCCCGCGCTCGCGAGCATCTTCGTGTTGTAGAAGAAGAACTTGGTGTCGTTGATCCAGGGCACGCCCCAGTACTTGCCCTTGTAGCCGGCGGCCGTCCAGGCGCTGTCGAAGACACCGCTCTTGAAGTCGGCCGGGATCTTGTCGGTGATGTCGGTGACGATCTGGGCGTCGGCGAATTCGGCCGGCCACGGCGTGTCCATGAGGACCGTGTCGTACTGGCCGTTGCCGCTCACCTGGGCGGTCACGATCTTGTCGTGGAGGGCCTCGTACTGGACGAACTCGGCGTTGACAGTGATGTTCGGGTTGGCGTCGGTGAACGCCTTGATCATCGCCTTGACGTCGTCGTCGCTATAAGCGGCCTGCTTCATCCAGATCGTGTTCAGGGTGACCGGCGCGGCCGCTGACGGCGGGGCCGACGACGGCCCGGTGCTGGCGGCCGTGGATGGTGCGGTGCTGCTGGGGGCCGCGCTGGGCGTCGGGGTCGCCGACGTCGAACAGGCGGCGAGCCCGATCGCGACGGTGGCCAAGAGCGCCAGGGATCTCCGGGCGCCGGCCTGACTGCGAGGGATTCCCCTCATCGATCTCCTCCTCTCGACTGAGCCGAGAGCCCGGCTCGGGCATGACCGACCGCCCTCTCCACGAGGGCAGAACGGGCGGACAGATCGGCGCCGAGCAGCTCGGCGTCGGGGCCGACACTCCCGATGCGGATCTCCGCCGGAAGCGGGGCCAGTTCGGCGACACGTCGCCGAAGCGATGGGAGCAGGTGCGCGGCGTCCTCGGCCAGCCCGCCGGTCAGGACGACCAGTTCGGGGTCGAGCAGCGCGCAGAGGTTCGCGATCAGGAGGGCCCAGCCCTCGAGGGCTCGGTCCGCCAGGCGGTCCGTCACCGGGCCGCGGACGGCGTCCCGGGTCAGGACGCGCGATGGGACGCGCGACGCTCCAGCAGGCACATCGGCCGGCGCCCGGGTCGCGGTTTCGTCCGGCGCGCCGCCGTCCGCGGCAGCGGCCGCAAGGGCCCCACCACCGACCAGCTCCTCGATGTGCGCGTAGCCGGCGGGTGCGCTCGAACATGCGCGGCCGAGCCGGCCGGCATCGACGATGCGCCCCTGTCCGTCGGTCGCTTCCGCCACGTCTCGCGCCGGGACGAGGAGGAGCCCGGCCTCGCCGGCCGCACCGTGCGCCCCGCGAAGGATGCGCCCCTCGACCAGCAGCCCGAGGCCGATGTTCGTCCCGAGGGTGATGACCGCGACCGTGCCGAGGCCGGCGGCTACCCCGAGCCGGCCCTCGGCCAGCGCGGCCAGGTTCGCGTCGTTGTCGACCGCGACCGGCACGCCGAAGGCGTCCGTGAGGGCGTCGCGGACGGCGCTCCCGCGCGGGATGCCGAACTCGCGAGCCTGGAGCACGCAGCCCGTCGCGTCGACGAAGGCCGCCAGTCCGATCCCGACCGCCTGGGGAGCGGGGCCGCCGGCGTCGCGGGCGAGGTCGAGAGCGGCCGCCACGAGCGCGTCCACGACGGATCCGTCGGACCCGATGAGGGCTGCGGTCGGCGACATGCTGCGAACGCCGATCGTGCCGCCCCGAACGACGGCCAGGCGGGTGTGCGTCGCCCCGATGTCGATCGCCAGGGTCGTGGGTGCGGGCTCAGTGCGCATGGCCCTGCACGCCCGTGAGGCTGAACGCGCCCATCACCGCGGCGGGCGCCGTCCGGCGCCTGGCCAGCTCGAGGGCGGCGGCCACCGCGCCGATGACGGTCGCATCGCGCTCGAGATGTGAGACGACGATCTCCGGCATCGACGGGACGCTCGGTTCGATCCGGGCAACGAGCTCGCCGAGGTAGGGCCCGAGGGATCGTCCGACCCCGCCCTCGAGGATGACCCGATCCGGATCCACGACGCAGACGAGGGCGACGATGGCCATCGCCAGGTCATCGAGGAGCTCGCCGACCGCCGCCAGGGCCGTCACGTCACCCGCCGCCGCAGCAGCCAGGACCGCCTCCGGCGTGATCTCCGCGTCGGCGAGCACCGACGTCCGGCCGGCCGCGATGAGCTCCCGGGCGCGCGCCGCGATGCCGGGTCCGGACGCGGAGGCTTCGAAGGCGCCGAGTCCGGCGATGATCGGGCGACCGAGCAGCTCCCGGCGCACGATGAGGTTGCCGAGTTCCCCGGCCGCGTTGTGGCGCCCCTTGAGCAAACGTCCGCCCGACACGATCGCCGCCCCGGTCCCGGTGCCGACCGAGAACGTGACGAAGTCGTCCACGAGCCGGCCGTCGCCGCGCCAGGCATGCGCGAGCGCGGCGAGGTTCACGTCGTTGTCCACGACGAACGGGATGTCCACCGCACGGGCCAGTCCGTCGACCACCGGGAAGTCGTCCCAGTCGACGTACGGCGCGTCGCGGGCGGCGCCGGTCTCGGGATCGAGGATGCCCGGGACGCCGACCGCCAGGGCGACGACGGGCACGCCCAGCCTGGCCGCTTCGCGGCGCATCGCCTCGACAGCGGCGAGGAGCGTGGAAAACGCGTCGCCGCCGGCTCGGGTCGCCCGGATGTCCCGGGCGAGGACCGTCCCGGCCAGATCGGCCAGGGCGGCCTGGCAGCGCGTGCCGCCCAGGTCGATGGCGATGACGGCAGCGGCATCGTGCCGGAAGGTGACGATCGTCCGCGGGCGGCCGCCCTGCGATCGGCGCGTACCCTCCTCGCGGACCAGGCCATCGTCCCGGAGCCGCCCGACGATCCGGCTCACCGAGGCCGGCGACAGGCCGAGGGAACGCCCGATGTCGGTCCGGGTGGTCGGATCGTGGTCCCGGACATAGTCGAGCACGAGGAATTCGTTGACCTCGAGCATCGTCGCGTGACGGACCGGAAGGGGGTTTTCTTTCCGATAGAAAGTCACGGCGGGACGCTATCACACCCGCCGGTCGCGACACAAGAGCCCCCCGGGGCAAGCCTCAGCGGGCGGTCCAGCCGCCGTCGATCAGGAGGGTGGTGCCGGTGATCAGCGACGCCGCGGGCGACGCCAGGAAGACGACCGCCCCGGCCACGTCCATCGGCTCGCCGATGCGATGGAGACCGGCGATCCGCTCGATCACCTCCGCCTCGAATGCCGGATCGGCCAGGTCCGCCTCCGTGCCCGGGGTCCGGATGAAGGTCGGAGCGACGGCATTGACCGTGATCCCGTACCGGCCCCACTCGACCGCGAGGCACTTGGTCAGGTGCGCGACGGCGGCCTTGGTCATGCAGTAGATCGACTCGCCGGGCAACGCCACGAAGCCCGCCTGCGAGCTCAGGCTGACGATCCGGCCGTAGCCCTGGCCGATCATGACCCGGCCGGCCGCCTGGCTGACGAAGAAGGTTCCCTTGACGTTCACGTCGACCGTCAGGTCGAAGTTCTCCTCGGTCACCTCCTCGGCCGGCGCGGAGGGCCCCAGGCCGGCGTTGTTGACGACGATGTCCAGGCGACCGAAGGCGCCGACGACGGCGCCGATCGCGGCATCGATCTGGTCGTGGCGCCGGATGTCCATCGGGACGGCCAGCGCGCGCCGGCCCATGGCCTGGATCTCGCGGACCAGCTCGCTCCCACTCGCGGGGTCGCGCAGGCCGAGGGCGACATCCGCGCCGGCGTTGGCCAGGGCCAGCGAGATCGCCCGGCCGAGCCCTCTCGAGGCGCCGGTGACCAGCGCGGTCTGGCCGTCAAGGTCGAAGCTCGGGAATCCATTCATCGCGCTCGACTCCATCTGGGCCGGCCGGGGCTGGTGGGCCGCGTAAGGAACGATAGCCGGGTCGCCCTAGCCGAGTTCGGCCTCCGAGATCGGCGCCGGCGTCCGGCGCTCCCAGCCCAGGCGGAGCAGGGCCACCGCGCCGCCGATGGAGGTCACGACGATGACGGCCGCATGGCAGGCGATCGCGAGCGCGACGGCCGTCTCCTTGCGCATGCCGAAGGTGCCCGCGATGACCGTGGCGGCGAGATCGAACGTCCCGAGGTTGCCCGGCCCGGCCGGGATGGCCGAGGCCAGCGCGACGCCCGACGCGAGGAGGGCGGCCTGGGCCGTCGTGAGCTGGACGCCCAGCGACTGGCCGGCCGCCGCGAAGGCGATGATCGTGGCGCCCCAGGCGAGGCAGCTCAGAACGAAGGCCTCGGCGAGCGTGCGGGGCCGGCCGGCGACGGCGAGCCCGCCGTGGAGCTTGCCGGCGATATCGGAGACGCGCGGCCAGCGCGCCGCGTAGGCGACGACGCGCTCGGCGCCTGGCAGCCGGCGGGCCGCGACGAGGGCCGCCAGCGCGACGACCAGCAGCGCGGTCACCGCGAGGCCGACGATGACGGCGTTGGCAACGAGGCCGCGCACCCCGAGGATGACGATCGCGAGGGCGGCGATGGCCACGACGACGACCGTGTCGATGACGCGCTCCACCACGATCGTACCGAGGGTCGTCGTCCGGCTGACCCCCTCGCGATCGCCCAGGTAGTGGGCACGGACCAGCTCCCCGAGGCGGGCCGGCAGGAGGTTGTTGGCGAGGTAGCCGATGAGCAGGTAACCGAGCGATCGCCGGTACGGGACCGGGTGGATCGGCGCGAGCAGCCGTTGCCAGCGCAGGCCCCGGATCATGAGGTCCACCACGATCCCGACGAGCATGAGCGCGAGCCAGCCCGGCGCGGCCGTCCGCAGGATGTCGGCGACCTCCGCGAGGTCGACGCCGTGGAGGATCACGTACAGCGTGATCGCCGAGATGACGACGCCGATCAGGGCGCGAAGGATCCCTCCACGGCTCATCGCTGGGCGCTCAGCGGGCGGGCCTCTTGGCCTTCAGTTTCGGCGACCGGCGGATCCGCAGCCGGTGGAGGAGATAGCGCAGGACGACCCGCATCGTCTCGAGCCCGTACACGACGCTGCGCCGGAAGCCCACGGAGCTGGCCTCCTCGAAATAGCGCGTCGGCACGCCGATCTCGCCGATCCGGCCACCCATGTTCGCCGCGACGACCTGGGCGATGAGCTCCTGGTCGAAGACGAAGTCGTCGCTGTTCAGGTGGTACGGGATCGTCTCGAGCAACCCGCGGCTGTAGGCGCGCAGGCCCGTGTGGTATTCGGACAGGTGCAAGCCGAATGCGCGGTTCTCCACGATCGTGAGGAACCGGTTGCTGACGTACTTCCAGCGGGGCATGCCGCCTGCCAGCGGGTCGCCGAGGAACCGGCTGCCGAGCATCAGGTCGCGCTCGCCGCTGACGATCGGAGCGATGAGCGCGGGGATGCGCGTCGCGTCGTACTGGTAGTCGGGGTGGAGCATGACGACGATGTCCGCTCCCACCTCGAGTGCCGCGTCGTAGCAGGTCTTCTGGTTCCCGCCGTAGCCCTTGTTCTGCTGGTGGATGATCACGTGGAGACCGAGCTGGCGCGCGACATCGACGGTCTCGTCGCGCGAGACGTCGTCGACGAGAATGATCCGGTCGACGATGTCGTGGGGGATATCCGCGTAGGTGCGCTCAAGGGTCCGCGCCGCGTTGTAGGCCGGCATGACGATCACCACCGCCGGTGGCGTCGTGAGGGCAGGCACGCCTGAGCGGTCTGATGCGGCAGCATCCAC
>DASVIK010000304.1:0-1736 GCA_036382135.1 Candidatus Limnocylindrales bacterium
CGGCGTCGACGTGCGAGGGATCGTTGCCCTGCCCGATGACCTCGCCGCGGTCACGGCTGTGTTCCGGGAGGCGCTCTCGTCGGTCGACCTGGTCGTGGCAACCGGCGGCCTCGGCCCGACGCCCGACGACCTGACCCGGGAGTCGGTCGCCGCCGCCGTCGGCGAGGTGCCCGTCATCGATCCCGTGCTGGAACGCTGGCTTCGCCGCCTGTTTGCGAAGCGTGGCATGCGCCTCGCGGAGGTGAACCTGAAGCAGGCATGGCGGATCCCGTCCGCCACGGCCATCCCCAACCCGAATGGAACTGCGCCCGGCTGGTGGGTCAACCGGCCGGACGGCCGTGTCGCGGTCCTCCTGCCCGGTCCGCCGCGTGAGATGCGCGCGATGTGGTCCGACTGGGTCCTGCCGCGACTGCGCGAGCGGGGGATGGGCGACGGGCGCGTGGTACGCACCCTGCGGACGTACGGGATCGGCGAGTCGCAGGTCGCGGAGATGCTGGGCGACGTGATGCTTCGGCGCGCGAACCCGGTCGTTGCGACGTATGCCCGCGCGGACTGGCTGGACGTCCGGGTCAGCGCCGTGGACGACCCCGCCGCCGGCGCCGCCGGCGCTCCACCGGGAGCTGATGACCGGGCCCTATCGGGAGCCGACGACGGGGCCTGGATCCGAAGCGCCGAAACAATCCTCGAGGAGACCGTGGCGGTGCTTCGCGACATCCTCGCGGACCACGTCTGGGCCGAGGGCGAGACGACCTGGGCGGACCTCGTCGGCGCGGCCGCGGACCGGGCCGGGGTGCGCCTCGCCGTCGTCGAGGCGGGCACGACCGGCACGCTCGGCGCGCTGCTCGCCGAGGTTCCGGCGCTGGAGCGCGCGACATCGGCGGGGCCCGGCGTCGCCCACGACCCGACCGAGTGGCCGGTCGAGGCCGCCGCAGCCGAGGCGGCCCGCGAGGCGGGGGTCGCGGTCGGCATCTCCCTCGTGGCGCGGACGATGCCGGGGGAGGGGACGCGCCTCCGCATCGGGGTCGTCGTCCCGGGCACCGACGTCTCGCGCGTGCTGGACCTTCACCTCTTCCAGCACAGCGCGCACGGGCGCTTCCGTGCAGCGGTCGCCGCCGCCGCGTTCGCGATCGAGGTGCTCCGGACGCTCGACCCGGCGCGCCCGCCGGACTGAAGGCGCGGCGAGGGAGGCGCGTGCCGGCCGCACGATGTCCCACCGCCGGCTCAGCCGCCCCAGGCGGTCAGGTTTCGAAGGCCGGCGGGCCGGGCCGTGGGAGGACGGCGAGCACGGCATCCGCGGTTTCTCTCGCCGTCCGGCCGGACGTGTCCACGACGAGGAACGGGCGGATCGCCCGGAACCGCCGGTTCCGCTCGCGGGCCTGGTCGCCCAGGAACCTCGCCGGGTCGGGTCCGAAAGCGGGCCGATGGCCACCCCTGGCGAAGCGGTCCGCCAGCGCGACGGGATCGGCGCGGAGCCACGCGACCGCCACCTCGTCCGCGCGAAGGGCTCGCCGGCACGCGGGATCGTCGATCACGCTGGCCGCTGCCGCGATGACCGAGGGAGTCGCTGACCGGAGCGCGCCGAGCAGGTCCCCGACCTCGAGAGCGTGAAGCGCCCGAGTGCCACCGTCGGACTGGATCTGGGCGGCCGTCCTGTGCTGGTCGCGGGCGAGCGCCGCGTCGGAGTCGTGGAGCGGTCGGCCCAGCGCGTCGGCCACGAGGCGACCCACGGTGCTCTT
>DASVIK010000305.1:0-3902 GCA_036382135.1 Candidatus Limnocylindrales bacterium
ACGGCGCCCACCCCCTCCCGCTCGCGCCCCTGGCGCCCGAGATGCGGGGCCTCGTCCAGGCGATGAAGGACTTCGAGGAACTGACGATCGCGGCGGCGCTGAGCGGGGACCAGCGCGACGCTCTCAAGGCCCTGGTCGCCAACCCGCTCGTGCCGGACCTGATCACGGCCGAGCCGCTGCTCAAGGCGCTCCTCGAATCGGATCGCGCCCTCCTCCCCCGCTTCTTCCCCGTCTGAAGCGCCGAGGGCGCCTCGCATCGGCCGCCGGGCCACCTACGCGGCGGTTCCGCGCGCCAGCTCGCCGAGGTGGTCCATGGCGTGGAAGACGAGCCGCCGGACGGACTTGGCCGGCGTCCATTCCTCGCCGCGACTGTCCATGACGAGCCGGGCCGGCTCGGCCTCGCCGACCGTGCGGAGCAACGCGACGGCCCAGGCATGGGTGGCGGTCAGGTAGGCGCGCAGGTCGTCCTCCGGCCCGGGACCGTGGTAGCGCGCCGCGCGATCGAGCCGGCCGGAGAGCCATACCTCCGCCGATCCCACGTGGCGGGCCACGGCCAGCGCCGGGCGCTCGACCGTGCGATCGGGCCCCCGGCGCGAGATACCGCCGGCCCCGGTCGAGGGCACGCCGAGCCGGTCGAGGAGCTCGAGCAGGTCCACCCGGGCGGCGTCGAGACGCCGGATGCCAAGGTCGAGGCCGTCGGCCGTGAGGGCGTCGCGATCGGGGCCGAACAGGGGGTTGATCTCCTCCTCGCCGACCCAGGTCGTGGGGATCTCCTCGACGATGACGAGCTCCGGTCCGGCCCGAGCGGGCCCCCGCTCGCCATGACGCACGAGCCAGGCGCCGAACGAGGCGGCCGCCGCCGGCACCGACGCGAGAGCCGCGGCGCGATCGTCGCGCCACGTCGCGCAGCCGGGCAAGTCGAGCAGCCAGGCCCCGAAACGCCCGAAGTCGTAACCGGGCTCGAGCCAGACGCGGAGCGGTCGGTCGGTCATGGCCGGCATCCTACGCCAGCCAGCGGGTTCAGATGGGCCCCCACGCGTCGAGCTCGCGGCGCATCCGGGCGACCCACCAGTCGAGGTCCGCGCGCTCGCGCGCGCGGACCTCCGGGTCGTCGTTCTCGAGGACATCGAGGGCCTTGTTCCAGCCCAGCTGGGCGAGCGCGCCGATCAGCGCCAAGCCGAGCGCCCGCGGTTCGTGCCGGGCACCCTCGACCGCGATGAAGTCGTCGATGACCTCGTCGCGCGTCGCGTCGATGCGCGTCGCCCCGACGATGAGATACCAGGCGAGGTCGAGGGCCGCCGGACCGACCACGCAGCTGCTGCCCCAGTCGATCACGACGACGCGGTCGGCCCGGAGCCCGAGGTTGGCGAACCGGTAGTCCCCGTGGACGAGGGTGCCGGGCGATCCGGCGAAGGCGGCTGCGAACCGCTCCGGGTCGCGGTGGATCGTGGCGATCGCCGCGGCGACGTCCTGCGGCACCGCCTCGGGGAAGCGCGCCCAGCCCCGCCCGACGAGCGACGGCAACGGGTTCGGCGTGCCCGCCT
This sequence comes from Candidatus Limnocylindrales bacterium, assembly GCA_036382135.1. Classification (GTDB taxonomy): domain Bacteria; phylum Chloroflexota; class Limnocylindria; order Limnocylindrales; family CSP1-4; genus C-114. The sequence goes on from DASVIK010000305.1 coordinate 1,545, forward strand.
CGGCGACGGCCAGCGCCGGCGACAGGTAGCGGTAGAGGGTCGCGATCGGGCCGACGGACGGGAGTGGCGCGCCGGCGAAGCGCTCGTGGACGGCGGCGGCGGCCGCGAGCAGCCGCCGGCTCTCCGCCCGGCCGACCCGCCGATCGTCGGGCAGGAGCGCCGCGCCGAGATCGTCCATCACCACGAGCCAGCCATCGCCCTCGGGCTCCACGCCAAGGATCCCGTGCTCGACGACCGAAGGCATCCGCTCGAAGACCCCGGCGGCCCACAGGCGAGCCAGCCGCCCGTCGTCGCAGGTGGCCCGCACGATGAGGTCGCGTGCCGGATCGAGATGCTTGACGACGACGACTCGGCCGTCGTCGAGGGTCACCCGCTCGACGAGGCTCCCCGAGCGCGAGCTCGGCCCGGGCACGATGGGCTCGCGCGTCGTCGCGGCCGCGAGTCGGTCCCGCCATGACCCCGCCGCCCGGTCGCTCAATGGATGGACGGGCCGGATCGTCAGCGCGAGCGGCGGCGACCGGATCGCGCGCCTGTCCGGTGGCGGATGTTCGGGGTGACCGTGCGATCCCAGGTCGGCCGATCCAGCCAGCGGGCCTGCCAGCCGTCCTGCTCGTCGTGTTCGTCGCGGATGCCCGGCAGCCATCCGGCGGCCGTCTCGCCGGCCGAGAGCTCGGCCTCGGTCGCGTCGGGCGGCGGAGCGACCGGCTCCTCGGCGGCCGGCAGGACGGCGACGCTCGTGATCTCCATCGCGCTCGGCACCTCGCGCTTCTCCGCGAAGCGTCCCCGCCGTTTCGGGGCCTCCGTCGACGCCCCCGGACGACGGCCCGCGGGCGTCTGCGCCGCCGCCTCGGCGGCCCGCGCCACGATCGTCGAGGCATCCTCGTCGAGCACCCGCAGCCGGATCGTCTGGATCTCGTCGCGCAGGGCGGCCGCCCGCTCGAACTCGAGCTGCTTGGCCGCCGACTTCATCTCGGCCTCCATCTGGGCGACGACACGCTCGACCTGGGCCTTGCTCCAGGCGGCCAGCTCGGCGGGCGCGCGGGCCGCGGAACCGGGCCGGTAGACCTCGGTCGCCTCGGCCACCGCCCGCAGGCGCTCGTTGATGTCGTGGATCTCCTTGACGATCGTCGTGGGCTCGATCCCGTGCGCGGTGTTGTAGGCCACCTGGACGGCCCGACGCCGATCGGTCTCGTCGATCGCCGCGCGCATCGACTCGGTGATCGTGTCGGCGTACATGACGACCTCGCCGGCCGTGTTGCGCGCCGCTCGGCCGATCATCTGGACGAGCGACCAGGCGCTCCGCAGGAAGCCTTCCTTGTCGGCGTCGAGGATCGCCACGAGGGTCACCTCGGGCAGGTCGATCCCCTCGCGCAGGAGATTGATCCCCACGAGCACGTCGAACACGCCCAGGCGCAGGTCGCGCAGGATCTGGACGCGCTCGAGCGTGTCCACCTCGGAGTGGAGGTACTGGACCTTGACCCCGAGCTCGCGCAGGTAGTCGGTCAGGTCCTCGGCCATCTTCTTCGTCAGGGTCGTCACGATGACCCGCTCGCGCCGCTCGACGCGGCCGCGGATCTCCTCGAGGAGGTCGTCGATCTGGCCGTCGGTCGGCCGGACGCTGACCTGCGGATCGACGACGCCGGTCGGCCGGATGAGCTGCTCGACGACCTGCTGGGAGCGCTCGAGCTCGTACGGGCCGGGCGTCGCGCTCATGTAGATCGCCTGGTTGACGCTCGACTCGAACTCCTCGAACGTCAGCGGCCGGTTGTCGAGCGCCGACGGCAGCCGGAACCCGAAGTCGACGAGGATCTCCTTGCGGGTCCGGTCGTTCTTGTACATACCCACGACCTGGGGGATCGACATGTGGCTCTCGTCGACCACGAGGAGCCAGTCGGGCGGGAAGTAGTCGAGCAGGGTCCACGGCCGGCTCCCGGCGGCGCGGCGAGACAGGTGGCGCGAGTAGTTCTCGACGCCCGAGCAGTAGCCCAGCTCGCGCATCATCTCCAGGTCGAACGTCGTGCGCTGGCGGAGCCGGGCGGCCTCGAGCACGCGCCCTTCGGCCTCCATCTGGGCGACCCGCTCCTCCATCTCCGCGTCGATGTCGGCGATGGCCTCGCCGAGCTTGTCGGCCGGGGTCACGAAGTGGGTGGCCGGGTAGACGTTGACCTCCTGGCGCTCGGCGTAGAGCTCCCCGGTCAGCGGGTCGAGCTCGGTGATCCGTTCCACCACGTCGCCGAAGAATTCGACCCGGATGAGGCGGTCCTCCGAGGCCGGCTGGAGCTCCAGCGTGTCGCCCCGCACCCTGAACCGGGCGCGCTGGATCGCCGCGTCATTGCGCTGATACTGGAGGTCGACGAG
>DASVIK010000306.1:0-12481 GCA_036382135.1 Candidatus Limnocylindrales bacterium
TGCGATGACCTCGTCGGCCTCGAACGCCAGGGCCGCCCCCGTATCGCTGCGCCGGAGGTGAACGCGCAGCGCCTCGCCGGCGGGCTCGATGTGGTCGATCGAGGCATCGAGGATGGAGACGCCGCCGCCCAGGTTGTGGTCCTCGAACGGCTGGACGTAGCGCGCCCGGACACCTACGAGCGAGTGGGTGTTGACCGACAGCTTGGCCGGTGATGGCGAGGCGAGGACGATCCGGCTCGCCCATTGGAGGAGGCCCGACGCGAGCTCGAAGCCGCTGTTCTGCTTGCCGATGATGAACAGGCGCTTGTCCGCGTACGTCTCGGCCGGTCGGGTGTCCGCGTAGTGGGCGACGAGGTCCATGCCCGGAGCGTCGGGCCGCCACGGCTCGGCGACCCCGACCGCGAAGACGGCTACCCCACAGCGGTACTCGCCGTCGGACGTGACGAGGACGAAGCGCTTCCCGTCGGGGCCGTCCTCGCGCCGGGTGGACTCCCAGCGGCAGTCGTAGCGGACCTGGATCCCCGCCCGGTCGGCGAAGGCAGCGAGGTTCATCTCCATCTCCGGGCGCGACGGGAATTCGGACGACCCGTCCATGAAGCCGACCTGCATCGCCCGAAGCCCGGCGTCATCCGACAGCAGCGAATTCCAGTCATAGCGCTCGTAGGCCCGCGTGTCGCGGGCGGGTGCCGCGTAGGGCTTGGTCCAGGAGAGCAGGCGCTGGAAGAACGGCCAGCGGCGGAACATCCCGCCAGGCGAGGGATCCGCCGAGACGACCGCGTGCCCGATGCCCAGGCGTCCGAGGGCGTAGGCGACCTGCAGTGCCCCGGGGCCACTCCCCACGACGACGACCGGGTAGTCGCCGGGCGGGAACGGCCGTCCCGGAGCGGCGCCGTCCGATGGGTCAGCCACCGCGGCTAGCTCCGCCAGCGGTTCGCGTTGCGGAGGCGACGAGCCTGGGCCTGGAGCATCCGGTACATCACCCGCGGATGGGCGACGAGGAACGCCTCGACGGCGGACCCGGACAGGATGAGGCAGCGCATCGGGCGCAGCGCGACCACGTCGGCCACCGGGGGCTCGCCCAGGAGGATCGAGACCTCGCCGAAGAACTCGCCCCGACCGAGCGTCGCCCGCTGCTGGCCGTCGACGACGATCGCCGCCTCGCCATCGAGGATGACGAAGAACCCGGACCCCGTGAGCCCCTGGCGCAGGATCCGCTCGCCCTCCGGATAGACCGCCTCGTCGAAGGTGTGGGCGACCTGCTGGAGCTGGGCCGACGAGAGGTCCGCGAACATAGCGAAGCCGGCCAGGGTGTCCGCGATCTCGTCCTGCGTCGCCATCGGTCCTCCAGTTCGCCCGAACCGTTTCCGCGTGCCATCGTATACGCTGCCGGTTGGTGCCGGAGGGGTGTCGGCGGCACCGTGTGAGGGAGAGGCGGCGGACATGGCAGGACTGACCCAGAACGAGCGGATCTCGCTGCTCCGCGAGGTCGGGCTGTTCGCCGGGGTCGGTGACGACGGGCTGGCCGCGGTCGCGGCGAAGGCGACCGAGATCGCGTTCGAGGCCGGACGGACGATCGTCCGCCAGGGCGAGGTCGGCACGGGCTTCTTCCTCATCGTGTCGGGCCAGGCGCGGGTGGTCCGGGACGGGCGGACGCTCGCGGAGCTCGGCCCGGGGCAGTTCTTCGGGGAGCTGTCGCTCCTCGACCAGCAGCCCCGGATCGCGCAGGTGGTGGCCGAGACACCGACCGCGTGCCTCGCACTGGCATCCTGGGACTTCGAAGCGATCCTCACGTCGCAGCCGGGCGTCGCGCTGGCGATCCTTCGGGGAGTCGCCCGTCGCCTGCGCGCCGTGAGCGAAGAACACTCGCACTGAGGTCGTCCACGGCGATGTCCGACGGGTCCCCGGCCGCGCCGCCGAGTACGGTCACGTTCCTGTTCACCGACATCGAGGGATCGAGCCGGCTCGAGCAGCGCGTCGGCACGCGCGCCTACGCGCCCCTCCGCGAACGCCATCGCGAGCTCCTGCGGGCCGCGTTCGAGGCCGAGGGCGGCCGGGAACAGGGCACGGCCGGCGATTCGTTCTTCGTCGTCTTCCCCACCGCGGCGGGCGCCATCCGGGCGGCCGTCGTCGCCCAGCGTGCGCTCGCCGCCGAGCCGTGGCCGGACGACGCCGCGATCCGCGTCCGAATCGGGATCCACACCGGCGAGGCCGAGCGCAGCGGCGACGACTTCGTGGGCATCGACATCAACCGGGCGGCGCGGATCGAGGCCGCCGCGAACGGCGGTCAGATCGTCGTCTCGGACGCCACGCGCGGGCTCGCGGAGGGCCGCCTCGATTCCGAGTTCGGCTTCACCGACCTTGGCTCCCACCGGCTCAAGGACTTCGAGCCGCTGCATCTCCACCAGGTGACGGCGCCGGGGCTCGCCGCGATCAGCGCGCCTCTCCGGTCGCAGGATGGCCGGCTCATCAACTTCACGCCGCCGGTCACGAGCTTCATCGGGCGGGCCGTCCAGCTCGCCGAGGTCCGGGCGGTGCTCCCCACCGTCCGGCTCCTGACGCTCACCGGGCCGGGCGGGACCGGCAAGACGAGACTGAGTATCGAAGCCGCCCACGCGGCGCTCGGCGAGTTCCCGGGTGGCGTCGCCTGGGTCGGCCTGTCCCCGATCGAGGACCCTGCCCTCGTCCCCAACGCGATCGCGACCGTCCTCGGCGTCCTCGACGACGGCACGCGCGACGTCGCCCTCGCCATCGCGGAGCGGATCGGCGGCGACCGGATGCTGCTCGTCCTCGATAACTTCGAGCAGGTCATGCCCGCCGCCGGCGTCGTCGGGACGCTCCTTGCCCGGTGTCCCGAGCTCGCCGTGCTCGTCACGAGCCGGGAGATCCTCCATCTGGCCGGCGAACACGAGTACCCGGTGCCTTCCCTGGACCTGCCGGACGCGGCGGCCGCGGCGGACCCGGCCATCCTGGCCCACAACGAAGCGGCTGCGCTGTTCGTCGAGCGCGCGCAGGCGGTGCGCCCGGACTTCCGCCTCGGCCCCGACAACGTGGCGGCGGTCGCGGCCATCTGCGCCCGGCTCGACGGACTGCCGCTGGCGATCGAGCTCGCCGCGGCCCGGGTGCGCATCCTCGCCCCGGCCGCGCTCCTGGCCCGGCTCGAGCAGTCGCTCGGCATCCTGGCCGGCGGCGCCCGCGACCTGCCCGCTCGTCAGCAGACGCTCCGCGGCGCGATCGCCTGGAGCTACGACCTGCTGAGCGCCGCCGAACAGACGCTCTTCGACCGGCTCGCGGTGTTCGCCGGGGGCTGGTCCATCGATGCGGCGACCGTCGTGACCGATCCGGACGGCGGGCTCGGCCTCGACCCGCTCGATGGCCTGAGCTCGCTCGTCGAGAAGAGCCTGATCCGCGGCCTGGAGGCGCCCGGAGGCGAGCCGCGCTTCCGGATGCTCCAGACGATCCGTGAGTTCGGCCTCGAGCGGCTCGCGGCAACGAGCGAGGTCACGACGCTTCGCGATCGTCATCTGAACTGGATCGCCGATCTGGTGCAGGCCGCCGAGCCCGAGCTGGTCGGACCGGACACGAAGCGCTGGCTCGACGAGCTCGAGCTGGAGCACGACAACATCCGGACCGCGCTGCGCTGGGCACTCGAGGCCGGCCACGTGGAGATCGGGCTCCTGACGGCCGGACGTGCGTGGCGGTTCTGGCACCAGCGCGGCCACCTGGGCGAGGGTCTGGCGATGACCCGCGACCTGCTGGACTGTCCCCAGGGCAAGGGCCGGACGACGGGCCGCGCGAAGGCGCTCAACGGCGCCGGCGGCCTGGCCTACTGGCAGAACGACTTCGCGTCCGCCGAGGGGTTCTACTCGGAACAGCTCGATATCTTCGAGGAGCTCGGAGACCGCGCCGGACTGGCCGAGGCCCACTACAACCTCGGCTACCTCGAGGCCGTGCCGGGCCACCACGACCTTGCCGTCGAGCACTATGAACGGGCGCTCGAGCTGTGGCGCGAACTGGGCGACGAGAACGGTGAGGCCAGCGGGCGCCTCGGCCTGGCCCTCGTCCTGTTCCTGCAGCAGGATTACGAGCGATCGATCCGCGTCGCGCGTGAGGCGCTCGTGAGCGCAAGGAAGACCCGCGACCGATATCGGATCGCGAGCATCCTGGGGGTCATCGGGCGGGCCCTGGGGGAGCTGGGCGACCGAGGCGAGGCGGAGTACACCGCGCGGGCGGCACTCGCGCTGTTCGCCGAGGTGGGCGACTCGACGGGAGTCTCACTGCAATTCGACGACCTCGGCGACTTCGCGTTCCGGGACGGCCAGCCGGCCCGGGCGCTTCAGCTCGCCGGTGCAGCCGCGACACTCCGGGAACGGCTCGCCGGCGGCGCCCCGCCCACGCTCGTCCGGCACGGTGACTACCAGGTGGAGGCGCGCAAGGCCCTTTCCCCGGAAGAGGCCGAGGCGGCGTGGCAGGCCGGCAAGTCGATGGACGAGAAGGCCGCGGTCGCGGACGCCCTCGGCGACTGGCGCCCGATCGACGGCCGGGCATGACCGGCGCCCGCTCGACGGGCTGGGCGCCCTCGTCGACCAGAGCCTGGTCGGGCGCAGCGAGCGGGCAGGCGAGCCGCGCTTCTCGCTCCTGGAGGCCATCCGGATCTACGCCCTCGAGCGCCTCGCGGCACGCGGCGAGACCGACACGATCCGGGATCGCCATGCCCGCGCGTATCTCGAACTCGCCGAGGCGGCCGAGCCGAACCTCGCGGGCGAAGCCCAGCGCCCGTGGGTCGAACGGCTCGAACGCGAGCACGAGAACATCCGGACGGCGCTGAGCTTCTCGATCGAGCGGTCCGAGACCGAGGTCGCGTTGCGCCTCGTGAGCGCGCTGTGGCGGTTCTGGCAGAAGCGCGGCTACCTGACGGAGGCACGCCGCCGCGTCGATGCCGTGCTCGCCCTGCCGGGCGCGTGTGACGACCCCCGGCTGGCCGCTCGCGCCCTCGAGGCCGCCGGCGGGATCGCCTGGGGGCAGGGCAAGCTCACCGATATCACCGGGTATTACACGGAAGGCCTGGCCTACTGGCGGATCGTGGGCGACGATGCCGCGACCGCGAACGCCCTGTACAACCTCACGGCCGCCCATCCAGCTCTCCGCCGGTGCGGACCTCTTCGCCGCATCGCAGGCGCAGTATCCGGACATCTGGCCGACGCCGGATACCAGTACGATCTCGCCCGAGCGACTCGCCGAGCTCAACGAGCGCGGACGTGCGATGTCGCTCGACGAGGCGGTCGCCCTGGGGCGGTCCATCGGCGCATCCGATGCCCCGCAGGCAGCCCACGGTCGCGTGGACTGACGGGCGCCCGGGGACTGATTCGTGAAGGAGTGGAACGGATGACTGAAGCGACGCGAGCGACGATCGGACGCTACTTCGCCGGGATCGCCGCCCGCGACCCGGATGCGATCGTGGCCGAGCTGGCCGACGACGTCGTCTGGTCCTGGCCGGGCAGCGGCGAGGTCATCCGCGGACGGGCGCGCGTCGAGGCGGTCGTCCGCGCTACGCCTCGCCTGCCGGCGGTGCTCGTCCATCGGCTCGTCGACGGTGGCGACGTCGTCGTCGCGATCTGGACGGCCGACTACGGCGACGGCGTGCCATGGCGGAACATGAGCCTGTTCGAGCTCCGCGGCGACCGGATCACGGCCAAGGTCGATTGCTTCGGCGCGGCCTTCGAGCCGCCCGCCTGGCGGAAGGACCTCGTGGAGGTCGAACCGTTGCCGAAGCCCTAGGATTGTCGATCATGACCGCCGAGCCGACCCCCTCGACCCCGACCACCCCGGGCGCGTCTCCGCGCGAGAAGACGGGGATCCCGCGCAACCCCGGCCGGCGCGACCTGGGCATGCGCGCGACGCTCCTGTTCCCGGACCGCGAGATCGTCGAGCGCTTCTACGTGCCGCTCATCTACACGGCCTGCCGGACGTGCTACTCGGAGATGGAGCCGGAGGAGATCTTCAAGCGGGCGGTCGCCGGCGAGTACAACGTCGCGAAGCAGCAGCGGCTCATCCAGGGCGTCATCGAGTCCGGTCACGGCTCGACGATCGAGCATGTCGTCTTCACCTTCGGGATCACCGGCGTCTCGCGGACGCTGTCGCACCAGCTCGTCCGCCATCGGGCGGGCGTCGCCTTCGATCAGCAGAGCCAGCGCTACGTGAAGTTCAAGGACGCCTCCACGATGCTGCCGGCGACGCTCGAGGAGGCAGACCCGGCCCTCCGCCAGCGGTACGAGGACCAGATCGACGGCTCACTCGAGCTGTACGGCGACCTCGTGGAGGCGGGCATCCCCGGCGAGGACGCCCGGTTCATCTTCCCGAACGCGACCCGCACGAATCTCGTGATGACGGCCAACCTGAGGGCGCTCATCCACATGAGCGGCCTGCGCCTGTGCACGATGGCCCAGTGGGAGATCCGGCGACTCTTCCAGCTCATCCGCCACGAGATCTTCCAGGTCAGCCCGTTCCTCGGTTCGTTCCTCGCCCCGAAGTGCGTGCCCCTCGGCTACTGCGACGAGATGGGCAATCGCGACGAGCACTGTCCGATCCGGCCGCACAAGGACAGCGTGCTGGGAGCGTGGGCGGAGAAGTCCAAGGCAGCCAAGGCGGCCGGCAGGGACCTGTCCGTCCGCTAGCGGCTCGCACAGGTCGAGCGCGTCGGATCCGCGACGGATCCGGGTCAGGACGCCGGCAGCTCGCGGACGAAGCGGCGGATGACCCGGGCGAGGCGCGGGCCGGCCTCCGCGCCGGCGGCCAGGACTTCCTCGTGGGACAGCGGTACGCCGGAGTAGCCGGCTCCCGGATTGGTCACGAGCGAGACGCCGGCGACTTCGAGCCCGGCCCAGCGGGCGGCGATCGTCTCCAGCACGGTCGACATGCCCACCGCATCGCCGCCCCACGCCCGCAGCATCCGGACCTCGGCCGGGGTCTCGTATGTCGGGCCGAGGAGGCCGACGTAGATCCCCTCCCGCAGCTCCACCGACTCGGCTCGCCCGGCGGCGTGGAGCCGCGCCCGGAGCGCCGGTGCATAGGCATCCGTCAGGTCCTGGAAGCGCGGGCCGATGGCATCCGCGTTGGGCCCGAGGAGCGGGGTGCGCCCGGTCATGTTGATGTGGTCGGCGATGACCATGAGCGTCCCCGCCCCGAACGAGGGATCGAGGCCGCCGGCGGCATTCGTCAGGACGATCGTCCGCGCCCCCAGGCGACCCATGAGCAGGACGGGCTGGACGACGAGCCCGGGGTCGTTGCCCTCATACATATGCAGCCGGCCCTGGAGCATGACGACCGGCACGCCCTCGAGACGACCGAGCAACAGCCGGCCGACATGGCCCGGGGCGGTCGCCGCGGGCCAGCCCGGCAGCTCCGCGAAGGGGATCGCGACGGCATCGACGAGGCCGTCGGCGAGGCCCCCGAGTCCCGAGCCAAGGACGATCCCGACCCGCGCAACGAGGTCGCTCCGGGCGCGGACGGCCGCCATCAGCGCGTCCAGGCGGGCAGGCTGATCGATGGGCGGGATCGGTGTCCGGGAGTCGAAGGCCATCCGTCGCAGCGTAGCGCACGAGTGGGACGAGGACCGGGCGGGGTAGGCGCCACCCTCCCGCCTCTTCACCGCACGACGATCCGCCGACCCGCGCTTCATGCCATGAAGCAATCGGTCCTCGCAGGACGTTCCGCGGCCAGGATGCGTCGCCCCACGAAGGGAATGCGCGGTTCGGGTGGGCTGGAAGGTTGATCCGGCGGCGATCCGTCACCCGCGACGGGATCCTGCACGCTGCCTGCCCGGCAACCGCGCGCAGGTATCGTTGGCTTCGTCGGGTGAAGGCGGCACCCGGCCGGCGAGGCCAGAGCGGCTGGCGAGGCCAGAGCGGCGAGACCGGCCCGCGGCATGGGCGCAGCCGGATCGGCCGGGAGGGATCGAGGGGGGAGGCTTCTCCTGCCCGACGGGAGTATCGACACCGGGATGCCGATCGCGTCCCGCCGGGCCGGTCCCACTCAGGGCGGCGGTGAAGCCACCACACGAGCGGGCAAAAGAAGCGCCCGAAGTGACCGTGCTGGACTGGTGATCCTTGATGCGATCTCGGTGTCTCCGGTCTTCGCTGGCCCCTTCGGGCAAGACGTACGATAGGTCGGGCCCAGGGGAGGGTCAACGCGCTTTTCCACGAAGTTCGGCCGGTGGGAGCGGTCCCTGTCCACGATATCGGGCGACGTGTGGACAACGCGTGGATATCCCGGGGTCGGAGCCGCCGGTTCAGCCGCCGAGCGCGAACATCTCCGCCCGTGGGAGCGCCTCGGTCGCCTCGGACCGGAGCTCGCTGTAGCGGTCGGCGCGGACGGCCCAGATCCCGCCGACGGCGTCCCGGAGGTCGTCGTCGGTCGCCCCGGACCGGAGGGGCTCGCGCAGGTCGTGACCCTCGGTCCCGAAGAGGCACGTGTAGAGCTTCCCGTCGGCCGACAGGCGGGCCCGGGTGCAGGCGCCGCAGAACGGCCGGGTGACCGACGCGATCACGCCCACCTCGCCCGTGCCGTCGAGGTAGCGGTAGCGGTCGGCGACCTCGCCCGGGTAGCTCGGCGGGACGGGCTCGAGCGGCATCGCCTCCCCGATCGTGGCGAGGACCTCGGCGGCCGGCACGACGTCGTCCATCCGCCAGCCGTTCGTGTGGCCGACGTCCATGTATTCGATGAAGCGCAGGATCAGGCCCTCGCTCCGTGCCCAGCGGGCCATCGGTACGACGCTCGTCTCGTTGAGGCCCCGGCGCACGACCATGTTGACCTTCAGCGGCGCCAGCCCGGCGGCTCGCGCCGCGTCGATGCCCTCGAGCACCCGGTCCACCGGGAAGTCCACGTCGTTCATCGACCGGAACGTCGCGTCGTCGAGCGAGTCGAGGCTCACCGTGATCCGGCCGAGGCCCGCGGCGGCGAGCTCGCCGGCCAGGGGCTTGAGGGCCGACCCGTTCGTCGTGAGCGTGAGATCGACCGGCTTGCCCGCAGGGGTCCGGATCGTGGCCAGGCGCTCGACGAGCCGGGGCAGGTCGCGCCGGACGAGCGGCTCGCCCCCGGTGATCCGGAGCTTCGCCACCCCGAGGCCGACGAAGACCCGGGCCAGCCGTTCGATCTCCTCGAAGGTCAGGACGAGCTCGCGCGGCAGGAACGCGAAGTCGCGCCCGAAGACCTCCTTGGGCATGCAGTAGACGCACCGGAAGTTGCAGCGGTCGGTGACCGAGATCCGCAGATCGTGGATCGGCCGGCCGAGGCGGTCGCGCGGGCTCGACGGGTCCAGGTCGATGAACGGGAGGGCGGGGCGCTCCATCCGGCCCATGGTACTCGGGCGCCCCAAAGGGCGGCCGAGGGCGCCCTGGGCGCGCCCACCGCCCTCGAGGAACCGCCACGCGGCGACGACGCCGGCCGGCGCGGCGACGCACCACCCCACGGAATCGGTGGGACGAAGCGATGGTGCCTCGGCGCGACGATTGAACGGCGGAGCGCCCGCGCCGAACCGGTGACCGAACGCCTTCGGGGGGTCCGGCGGTACCACTGGGCTAGACCTGTGGTACCTCTAGCGGACTCCACCAGAGTCCATTCCCTTCCTAGGATGCGGACAGGCCCTGAGATACCAGAGGCAATGTCCTACGTGGAGGGGACTTCTCAACATGGCGCAGACCGACCAGCGAACAGGGGGCTTTCGGCTTCCCTGGAGCTCGGACCAGCGGTCCATCGCGGAACAGGCGGTCAAGGACGGCGATCCCGATGCCGATCCCCAGGATATGACCGCGACCGACACGTCGGACCGCGAGGACGGTGGCCAGATGCATACCGCCAACGACGACACGACGTCCGGGACCGTCGCGAGCGCCGAGACCGAGACGGCCGGAGCAGAAGCCGCCGACCATCCATCGACGGAGACCCAGACCGTGCCAGCCGAGACCATGACCGCGCCCCCCGCCTCGAGCCCCGCTCGCAGGCAGCCCAGCCAGTTCATGCACGACCTGACGAAGGCCATGCTGGCCGCCGCCGAGTCGCAGCGGACGATGACGCTGAGCCAGCTCCAGGCCGACTCCAAGGCTTACACCGAGGAGATCCATGGCCGATCGGCCGGGCTCGCCTCGGACCTGCGCAAGCGGGCCGACGACGACGTCGCCGGTATCCGTGACTGGCAGAAGGCCGAGATCGCCCGGGTCAAGGAGGAGACCGACACGCGGATCTCCGGCCGCAAGGGCGAGCTCGAGACGCAGCTCGAGACCCACGCTGCCGTCATCGAGCAGGCCATCGACAAGGTCCAGAGCCAGGTCTCGGCGTTCGAGACCGAGATGGCGCGCTTCTTCGAGCTCCTCGTCGTCGAAGAGGATCCGACCCGCTTCGCGGCGATGGCCGAGAACCTGCCCGAGCCGCCGCCCTTCGAGGGCCTGGCCATCGGCGTCGAAGAGATCATGACCCAGGCCGCCGCCGCGGTCGCCGTGCTGGCCGCACCGGCCAAGCCCGAGACCGAAGCGCCCGTCGAGGCCGAGGCCGTCGCCGAGACGGCCGAGGAAGAGACTCCGATGGCGGTCGCCGAGACCGTCGAGGCCGAGACCGACGAGGCCACGACCCATGCGGTCGAAGGCGTCGCCGATGACACGCCCCAGACGCCGGCCGAGCGAGAGGCGGCGATGTCCGCCATCGCAGCCGCGTTCGAAGCCGCCGCCCAGGCCGAAGCCGACGCGAGTCGCGCCGAAGCTGCCGCGGAGCGATCCGAAGCCGGGGCGGAGCGATCCGAGCACCCCGGGTCCGGTGAGGCCCACGAGGGTACCGCGGGCGATGCCGACGCCGAGCCCGCCACGGACCCGCGACTCGACGCGCTCGCCCAGTCGTCCTTCGACGCCGCCGAGGCCGAGGCGGCCGCCGGCGCCGTGTCCGATGACGATGGCATCGCGACCTTCGGCGAGGATGCACTCTCCAAGCGCCTCGGGACCCTCGTCCCCGAGGGCGTCCGCTACCCGGAGCGCCAGTCGGCCAAGACGGGCCCCACCAAGACGACGCAGGTCGTCGTGGTCGGCCTGGTCAGCGTGGCCTCCATCGCGAGCTTCAAGCGCCACCTCGGCCGGACCGCAGGGGTCCAGTCGGTCGGTGTCTCCTCCGGCCCCGACGGCGAGTTCGTCTTCGCGGTCACCCACGGCGAGGACGTCTCGCTGCGCGACATGATCCCGAGCCTCCCCGGCTTCCAGGCCCGCGTCACGAACGCTGGCGACGGCATCATCAACGTCACCGCGCGCGATCCCGAATCGGAGGGCTGACGCAACGTGGGCCGCCAGGCCGTCGCCGTCGCACTCCCGAACAGCGAGCGCGGCCCCGTCACCTCACAGCTGACGGGGGCCGGGTTCGAAGTCATCTCGGTCGACACGCCCGACCAGATGGAGGCCCTCCTCGACGCGCGCCCCGACATCGCCGTGGCGATCCTCGACGGCGAGAGCGACTTCGGCACCTCGCTGGAGTACTACTCCCTGCTTCACGAGAACGGGCGCGCGATCGCAGCCCTGATGGTCGTCTCGCCCCGGGCGCTCGACCGGCTGACCGCGACGATCACCAAGACGTCGCTCAACGACGAGTACTTCACCCGGCCCTACTCCGCCGAATCGCTCCGTTGGCGGATCGAGGCCATGCTCATCCGGTCGCACACCGTCGATGACGGCAGCGGGCCGGTCATGCAGTCCGAGCCTGTCCACCGCGACAGCTGGGGACGGCGCGCCCAGATCGTCGTCGTGTTCAACCCGAAGGGCGGCGTCGGCAAGACGACGATCGCCACGAACATGGCGGTCGCCCTCCAGTCGCACCGCAACCAGAAGGTCCTGCTCGTCGATGCCGACACCGTGACCGGCCACGTCACGACTTCGCTCGGACTCGAGAACGTCCGAACGGTGGTCGACAGCTGGCGCGACGAGGCGGAAGGCGGCGTCGCGGAACCGTTCCTCGACCTCGCGACCGAGCACCCGAGCGGCATGCGCGTCATCGCCCTGGCCAGCTCGCCCCTCCACACCGAGATCCTCGAGCCGGACCGCGTCGGCGATGCGATCGCCGGCTGCCGCGGCGGCTACGACTTCATCGTCGTCGACATGCACCCGAGCTACTCGGCCCTCAACCGGGCCATCTTCGCCCGCGCCGACCGGATCCTCGTGCCGGTCACGCCGGACGTGCCCGCCCTGCGGGCGGCCGTCCAGCTGCGCGACGTCGCCGTCGAGCTCGGCATCCGCGAGAAGCTCGGCATGATCGTCAACCGCGCCAATAGTGGCGTGTCGGTGGCGGACATGGAACGCACGGTCGGCATGCCGGCCGACGCGCTCATCCGCTCCGGCGGTCTGTTCCTGGTGCGCGCGGCGAACGAAGGCCGGACGGTCATCGAGCGCTTCCCCAAGGAACGGGTCACCGAGGACTTCCTGGCCCTGGCCGACCGGCTCTGCGGCCCCGGCGAGGCCGC
>DASVIK010000307.1:0-9418 GCA_036382135.1 Candidatus Limnocylindrales bacterium
GGCGGGGCTGCCGTCGGGCGTCTGCTAGGATGCGCGGCGTCCCATGACCGAGTCCGACCCCACGCTTCCGGGCGACCTCGACCCGTCGGGATCCACGACCCCGCCGAACGGTGCGTCGCCGCCCTCGAGCGGGGCTCCCGCGCCGCAGACGTTCCCGGGACGCGTCCGCTACGGGGCCGCCCTGCTCTCCGCGCTCATCCCCGGGCTGGGCCAGGTGGTCATCGGGCGGCGGCGCCGGGCGCTCCCGTTCCTCGCCCTCATGGCGGTCGCGGTCCTGGCGCTCGCGTTCCTGCTGCTGACCCGGCCGGTCCTGTCCATCGCGGCCACCTTCGCGGATCCGGACGTCGTGGGGACGATCCTCATCATCGAGCTCGTCGTGCTCGCGGTGCGGCTGTTCGCCGTTGGCGCGGTCGTCGTCGACGGCCGGTTCGCGCGCCTGCGCCCGCGCGATGCCCTGCCCGTCGCCCTGCTCGCGCTCTTCGTCGTGCTGCCGCAGCTCGGCATCGCCGCGTACACGGTCCAGCTCCGGCAGACCGACCAGGTCGTCTTCGGGCCGTCGATCGGCGACAACGGGGTGGACGACAACGCGCCGTTCCCGAGCTCTCCGCTGATCACGCCCGAGCCGCTGGTCGACGGCTCGTCGCCGTCCGGCTCGGCTTCCGCGTCGCCCTCGGCGAGCCCGACGCCCGGTCCGCCCCGGACGACCGTCCTGCTCATCGGCATCGATTCGGGCGTCGGCAGGAACACCGCCCTGACCGACACGATGATCGTGGCCTCGCTCGATCCGGTCGGCAAGACCGTCTCGATGGTGTCCATCCCGCGCGACATGGTCAACGTCCCGCTGCCCGGCGGGAAGGCGTTCTACCCCAAGATCAACAGCCTCGTGTCCGACGTGCGCTGGCACCCCGACCGGTATCCGGGCTACAAGGGCGACGGCCGGGCCGTCCTCGCGGCCGCCCTTGGCAACCTGCTGGGGATCCGGATCGACTACTACGCCCAGGTCGATCTCGGGGGCTTCGTCCACCTCGTGGACAGCGTCCACGGGATCACGGTCGACGTCGACCACGGGATGTGCGACGCGAACTACGACGAGTACGGCTACGTGGGCAGCCATTTCACGATCGGCGCCGGGCGCCACCACATGAACGGCAACACGGCCCTCGCCTACGCGCGCATCCGGAAGTCCGTCGGCGAGAGCGACTTCACGCGGGCCGCCCGCCAGCAGCAGGTGATCGTGGCCATCCGGAACAAGATCGTCAGTGGCGGCTTCCTCGACGATCCGATCGGCTTCCTGAAGGCGCTGGGCGACACCGTCCGAACCAACATTCCGCCCAAGATCCTGCCGGACCTCGCCCCGCTCGCGACCCAGATCAGCGCGAAGCGCGTCTACCAGGCGGTCATCCGCTATCCGATGGTCCACCCGAGCGGCGTGTTCGACCCGCGCGGCTCGATCCAGCTCCCCGACCTGAAGGCGATCCGGGCGCTGGGCGCACGCATGTTCACGACGCCGGGCGTGGCGCCGGGCGACACGTACCTCGCCCCGACGCCCACGAAGGTGGCCAGCGGTCCCGCGGGTCCCGCGCCCATCTGCTCGAACCCGCACTCGACTCCGAGGCCGACCCCCAGGCCGACCCCCAGGCCGACCGCGAAGCCGACGCACAAGCCGACCCCGTCGGCCAGCCCCAGCCCCAGCCCGAGTCCGCTCGCGTCGCCCTCGCCTTCCTGAGCCCGGCGCGGGCCGGCCATGCTACCCTTGGGGGGTTCCTTGGCGGCCGGTCCTGAGAGGCCGGCGTACCGGTCCCGTGAGGCCGGAAAGGAGGCTCGTCCGTCGATGGTCGCGGCTGCCCGCGGTGCCTCGGGCACCGGTCCGCACCGCCGTTCCAGACCTCGGGTCGAGCCATCCGTTCCGTCCATCCCGACGTGATCGCACCTCCGCTGCCGCGCCCCGGCTCGATCGTCGATCCGCGGATCGGTGACGCCGGACCCGCGCTCCTCGCCCTCGAGGACGGGGCCGTCTTCCCGGGCATCGCGTTCGGCGCGGGCGTATCCGCGGGTGGCGACCTCGTCGTCAACACGAGCCAGACCGGCTACCAGGAGGTCTGCACCGACCCCTCGTACGCCGGCCAGATCGTGGTCATGACCTACCCCCTCATCGGCAACTACGGCCGGCTCCTGGCGGACGACCAGAGCGTCCGCCCGTGGCTGCGCGCGCTCGTGGTCGCGAACGCGACCGCCGCGGTCATCGACGGTGCCCGCCAGCTCGCGTCGCTCCTCCGGGGAGCTTCGATCCCGGCCATCGCCGGTGTCGACACCCGGGCGCTCGCCCGGCACCTGCGGGCCAATGGCTCGCTCCGCGGGATCGTCACCGCGCCGGGCGCGGTCGACCGGGACGCGGCGATCGAGGCCGCCCGGGCCGTTCCTCGCTGGGAGGACCAGGACTTCGTCGCGCAGGTCTCGCCGGCCGGCGTCCGGGAGGTCGGCGATCCGGGCGAGGGCGGGCCGCTCATCGCGATCGTCGACTTCGGGCTCAAGGAGAACATCGTCCGCTCGCTCCGCCGGCGCGGCGCGCGGGTGCGCATCCTGCCCCACACGGTCGGCCCGGAGACGGCGCTGGCCGACGAGATCGACGGCCTCGTCCTCTCACCCGGACCGGGCGATCCGGCTCGCCTGGAGCGACCGGTGGAGCTTGCGCGAGCCGCGATCGCCGACGGCCGACCGCTCCTCGGCATCTGCCTCGGCCACCAGATCGTGGCCCGGGCGGCCGGCGCCGACACGCGCCGCCTGCGGTTCGGGCACCACGGCGCCAACCACCCGGTCCGCGACGTGGACCGCGGCGTCGTCCAGGTCACCGCGCAGAATCACGAGGTGACCGTGGTCGGCGAGAGCCTCCCGGCGCGCGGTGGGTTCCACGTCAGCCAGGTGAACCTCAACGACGGGTCCGTCGAGGGACTGCGCCATCGCGCGCTCCCGATCGAGACGGTCCAGTACCACCCCGAGGGCGCACCGGGCCCGCTCGACGCGCTCGCCGTCTTCGACCGGTTCGTCGCGGCCGCCGCCACCCGGCGGGGGAGCGGCGGGTGACGGCCGGCGCCCCGGCCCGGCCCTCGTCCGTGCTCATCCTGGGCTCCGGACCGGTCGTCATCGGCCAGGCAGCCGAGTTCGACTACGCCGGGACCCAGGCCTGCCGCGCGCTCCGGGCCGAGGGCATCCGGACGATCCTCGTCAACAGCAACCCGGCCACGATCATGACCGACCCGACCGTGGCCGACGCGATCTACCTCGAGCCGCTCACGGTCGAGGCGGTCGAGGCGGTCATCGCCCGGGAGCGACCCGACGGCCTCCTCGCCGGCCTCGGCGGTCAGACGGCGCTCAACCTGACGGTCGCCCTGGCTCGGGCCGGCGTGTTCGAGCGCCATCCCATCAGGCTGCTCGGCACCCCGCTCGAGGCGATCGAGATGGCCGAGGATCGCGAGCGGTTCCGTGACCTTCTCGACCGGATCGGCCAGCCGTACGCGCCGTCGGCCATCGTCGAGGGCGCGTCGCCGGAGGAGCGCACGACCTCTGCCGACCGGGCGCTCGCCGAGATCGGGCTGCCGGCGATCGTCCGTCCGGCGTTCACCCTGGGCGGGACGGGCGGCGGGATCGTCGGCACCGAGCCGGAGTACCGCGAGCGCATCCGGGCGGGCCTGCGGGCGAGCCCGATCGGCCAGGTCATGGTCGAACGCTGCCTCGTCGGCTGGCAGGAGATCGAGTACGAGGTGATGCGCGACGCCGACGACACCTGCATCGCCGTGTGCTCGATGGAGAACGTCGACCCGCTCGGCATCCACACCGGCGACTCGATCGTCGTCGCCCCGGTCCAGACCCTCACCGACGGCGTCCACCAGCGCCTCCGGAGCGCGGCGCTTGCGATCATCCGCGCCCTGGGCGTGGAGGGCGGCTGCAACGTCCAGTTCGCGCTCTCGCCGGACTCGACCGAGTACGCGGTCATCGAAGTGAACCCGCGGGTCAGCCGCTCGTCGGCCCTCGCGAGCAAGGCGACCGGCTACCCGATCGCCCGGGTTGCCGCCCAGATCGCGATCGGCCGGCGGCTGGCGGAGATCCCGAACGTGGTGACCGGCACGACCGTGGCCGCCTTCGAACCGGCCCTCGACTACGTCGTAGTCAAGTTGCCGCGCTTCCCGTTCGACAAGTTCCCGACCGCCGATCGCAGCCTGGGGAGCCAGATGAAGGCGACGGGCGAGGTGATGGCCATCGACCGGACGTTCGGCGCCGCCCTGAACAAGGCGCTCCGGGGTCTCGAGCAGGCCGGCGCCGGGCCGCTCGCCGAGGACCCGGCCTGGAGGCCGACGATCGACTACCTGGCGGCCGTGCTGGCCGTGGACCCCGACGATCCCGAAGGCGCGGACGATGCCCTTGCCACGCCGATCGCCTGGCTGGATGGCGACGGCCAGGCCTGTGAGTCCACCCGCCTGGCCGAGCGGAGTGCCGCCCCGATCGTGCTGCGCCGGTTCCTCGCCCCGTCGGACTCACGGCTCTGGCGGATCCTCGCTCTGCTCCGGCGAGGCGTCCCGGAGCGCGACGTCGAGGAGGCGACCGGGATCGCCTCATGGTTCGTCGCCGAGATGGGCCGCAACGTCGCGCTCGAGGCGGATGTCGCCGCCGCGGGCGCGCGCGTCGCCGATCGGGACGACGGCGAGGCGATGACACTCCTCGCGACGGCCAAGCGCGCCGGGTTCGGCGACCGAGAGCTGGCCGGGCTGGCCGGCGTCGCGACCGGAGCCGTTCGCGATGCCCGGCTCGCGGTGGGGCTGACGCCGGGCTACGCGATGGTCGACACGTGCGCGGCCGAGTTCGCCGCGGAGACGCCGTACTTCTACGCGACGTACGCCGCGTCGGGCTCGACCCCGGAGGCGCCGCCGGTCCGGCGGCCGGCCGCGCTGGTCATCGGTTCGGGCCCGGTCCGCATCGGCCAGGGCATCGAGTTCGACTACTGCGCGGTCCAGGCCGCCGACACGCTCCGGCGGCTCGGCTGGAGCGCCGTGATGATCAACTCCAACCCCGAGACGGTGTCGACCGACTTCGACGCCTCGACCCGGCTCTACTTCGAGCCGCTCGACCCGGAGAGCGTGCGCAGCGTCATCGACGCGGAGTCCGAGGCGGGCGGCGACCTGCTCCCGGCGCTCGTCCAGTTCGGTGGCCAGACGCCGCTCAACCTCGCCGCGCCACTCGCCGCGGGTGGCGTGTCGCTGCTCGGGGCCGACCTCGAATCGATCGACCAGGCCGAGGACCGGACGCGCTTCGCGGCCCTGCTCGACCGGCTCGGCATCCCGCAGCCCGAAGGCGGGATGGCCCACAGCGTGGAGGAGGCGCTGACGCTGGCCGAACGCATCGGCTACCCGGTCATCGTCCGGCCCTCGTTCGTCATCGGCGGCCTCGCCATCGACTTCTGCTACTCGCCCGGCGACCTCGCCCGCCAGCTCGCCGCGGCCACGGTGGTGGATCCGGACCGGCCCGTCCGCATCGACCGCTACCTCGAGGGCGTCGAGGTCGACGTGGACGCGGTGAGCGATGGCCGCGATGTCCTCATCCCGGGCCTCCTCGAGCACGTCGAGCGGGCTGGCGTCCACTCCGGCGACTCGGTCGGGATGTTCCCGCCCCAGACGGTGAGCGCGTGGGACCAGGAGCTCATCGTCGCCTCGATGGAGCGGGTCGTCCTCGCGCTCGGTGTCCGTGGTCTCGTCAACGCCCAGTTCATCGTCCGCGAGGATGGCGTCTACCTCATCGAGGTGAACCCGCGAGCGTCGCGGACGGTCCCGTTCCTGTCCAAGGTGACCGGTGTGCCGATGGTCGAGCTCGCGGTCAGGATCGCCCTGGGCGCGACCCTTGCCGAGCTCGGCTGGCCCGGCGGGCTCCTCGCCCCGCCAGCGTTCGTCGCCGTCAAGGCACCGGCGTTCTCGACCGCCAAGCTCCGCGGGGTCGACCCCTCGCTCGGACCCGGCATGCAGTCGACCGGCGAGGTGATCGGGCTCGCGGTGGATCCCCGGGTGGCCCTGGCCAAGGCCCTGCTGGGCGCCGCGCTCGTCCCGCCCCGGCCCGGCGCGTCCGGCGAGCTGGCCCTGCTCTCGATCGCGGACCGCGACAAGGCGGAGCTGCCGCGCCTGGCCCGGGCGCTGGCGCTGGCCGGGTACCGGTTCGCGGCGACGGCCGGTACGGCCACCGCGCTGGCCGGGGCCGGGTTCGAGAGCCGGCCCGTGGCCAAGGCCAACGCCCCGGTCGGAGCGGATGGTGAGTCGATCTTCGCGCTCATCGCGTCGGGCGAGGTCCGGCTCGTCGTGAACACGCCGACCCCACAGTCGGGCGCCGTCCGCGACGCCGCCGACATCCGCCTCGCCGCGACCGCCGAGGGGATCCTCTGCCTGACCGCGATCGAGACCGCCGTCGCGGCGGCAGAGGCGCTCGACCCCTCGATCGCGGCCCGCCTGTCCGAGGTGCGCTCGCTCGCGGAGTGGGTGCCGGACGCCTCTCCGCGAGGGCTCATCGCGACTCCCGCCTGAGGGTCCACCCCCGACCTTCGCCTGGGGGTCTAGCTGTGCTCGACGATCACCTGGCCGAGCGACCACAGCGTGAGCGTCGTGAGGCCGACCATGAGGGCCGCGAGGGGCAGCTGGCGGAGCCGGATCGCGCGCGAGGTCGCGGGCGCGCCCAGCGTGGCGCCGCCGGCTGTCGCGGCTTCGACCGCCGCGCGATGACCGGCCCAGGCGCCCATCACGTGCCCGCCGACGACCGCGCCGAGCTGGATGGCCCACGCCGCCGCGGCCGGCAGCCACGCCTGGTTGGCCGTGAACTCGCCGATGCCCAGGAACGACGCGCCCCGGTTGAGCGGGTCGTTGACGAGCGCGACGATGCGCTGGCCATCGAAGAGGAGGTACGTCAGGTAGTGGGCGATGAGGTAGCCCACGGCGATCGGCAGCAGGCCCGCGCCGAGGGCCGGCAGGCCGACGACCCGGCCGACGAGCATGGCCAGTCCCGCGACGAGGGCGAGCCACCCGACCAGGAGGCCGGTCGCGCCGACGATCCCCGGGGTGCCGAAGACGTCGTGGTACGCCGCCGTCTGCGACAGACCGTCGTACAGGATGGACCCGGTCGCGATCGCGACGAGCACGACGATATCGGACGTCCAGGCACGCCCGTCGAGGCCGGTGCCGAAGCGGCGGACCAGGACGCGGTCGTCTGGGTCCGGCGGGGCGGGCGCATCGGCCGTCGGGGCGTCATCACTCTCGGGGCCGTCATCGCCTGCCGGTTCGACGAGCGCGAGAGGCGCGAGCCGGCCGAGCGTCGCGAACCAGACCGAGAACGTCTCTCCGCGGGCCCGCCACGACGCGCGCCCGTACTGGGCCATCATCGCGAGGGTCCACAGCGTGTACAGGACCAGCAGCGCGGCGAGCAGTCGGCCGGCCCGGGCGCCCTCGACGACGAGCTCGAGCCAGACGAAGGCCGCGTACCCGCCGACGGCGGGCCAGGACCGCAGGACGTCGGGGTAGGGGAGCGTGGATGGGCCGTGCAGTCCCAGTCGCCGCCCCGCGCCGGCCAGGATGTCGAAGATCGTCGTGAACGGGTCGATCCAGTGCCACGCCGGGCCGACGAGGGCGGAGACGAGCGACAGGCCGACCCAGCCGTACACCCAGAGGATGAGCGACGGGGCGTCCGCCGCATCGCCGAACCCGCCGACGATGCCCTGGACGACGACCCACAGCCAACCGACGAGTCCGAGCGCGCGCAGGACGGCGCGCAGGGCACGCGGGACCGCGATCGACCGGGCCTCCGCGTGGGTCGCCGGCGTCGGGCCCGACCGCAGGACGACGAAGGCGAACGACAACCCGACCGCCACGGCCGCCCCGAGCACGTACGCGGCGAGGGGCAGGGGCGAGGCGTAGCGCTCGTTCAGCTGGTGGGCCGCGGTCGTGGCTGGGACGATCGCCCCGGCCAGGGTTCCCGCCAGCGCCCCGACGGAAGCTCCGGCCAGGCGCGACCGGCGCAGGCTCATCCGGGTCCGCGGAGATCGAGAGTCATCGCGGGCGAGTCTACGTCCTCCGCGGACAGGGACCCTCGCCGGGCGTCCGGACCGTCGCGGCCACCGGCCGTCCGAAGCGTGAGACGGGCGCTCGGTCAGGCGACCCGACGCGCCGGAGCCGCTTCGTCCTCGCCGGCCACCGCCGCACCCAGGGCGAGCAGGGCGCGGCCGAGACGCAGGCGCAGCGACGGGGCGGACGGCGTGCGCCGGGCCCCGGTCTCCCAGGGTCGCGGGCGGGCCCGCGTCCGGACGACCCACGACGGGGAACCCCGGCGCAGCTCGCGGTCGGTGAGATGCATCTGTTCGAGGCGGGCCTCGGCGATCGCGTCCACGAGGACGTCGTGCAGGATCATCGTCTGACCTCCTCTGTCAGTGGTTATCGTTCTCGTGTTCGATGACGGTCTAACATGCGGGCCGAATGGTGGCCGCGGCCCGGAGACCGCGGCCCGACCCGCTCGGCAGTGGTTACGTGGTGATGAAGCGGCGCAGGTCGACCCCGACCTCGTCGAGGCGGTCGCGGCGCAGGCTGTAGTAGGTGAGTGAGCCTTCTTCGGTGAGCGTCACGAGCCCCGCGGCGCGGAGCTGGGCCATGTGGTGCTTGACGGTGGGCTTGGACAACTCGAGCGCCTGGGCGATCTCGGTCAGGTATCGGTCGCCGTCGGCGAGCAGTCGCAGGATGCGCAGCCGTGACGGGTCGCCGAGAGCGCGATGCAGGCGGACCACGGCGGGCGGCGGCTCGAGCGGGTCGCCGGAGTCGAGGGCGCTGTCGGCGATGGGATACCCGTACAGCCGCCACTCGGCCTTGCTGAACAGGAAGTTGTACGGGCGGGCGAAGTAGCTCGGCGCGAGGATCACGCGCTCGACGCCCGGTTCCGGGATGAACCGGAGGCCGCCGGTCGTCTTCTCGATGAGGTCGCCCGGAGCGAGCGTCCGCGCATCGTCCTCGCGCGCCTCGACGTCCCGCGCCAGCATGGCCATGACCCGCGGTTCGATCTGGGCGAAGGGTGCCTGCCAGGCGTCGAGGACGCCAACCAGGCGGCGCACGGCGCCCCGCGGATCCTGCAGGAGCTCCGTGGTCGACGAGCGGTGGTATTCGGGGGCCGCCTCGATGAGGCGCGCGATGGCGTCGCCGTCGCCGTCGATGGCTCGATCGGCGAGCGCCTCGTCCTTGAACAGGTCCGATGCGATGGCGCGGATGGCCGCATGGACCTCCATGCCCGCCAGCGCGGCGACGAACTCGGCCGGCGTCGTGAGGTCGGGACGCTCCACGATGACCTCGGCGATCTGGATGCACAGCTCACTGGCGAGGAGCGCTTCTCGGTCGGAGCGGGCGGGCTCGGGGAG
>DASVIK010000308.1:0-1825 GCA_036382135.1 Candidatus Limnocylindrales bacterium
GACCGGCCGTCACCCCGAGGTCGCGGCGCCTGAACAGTTCGACGCCGATGACGAGGAAGATGACCGCGACGACCCCCACCGCGGCGAGGCCGGTCCAGTCGTAGAAGCCGGCCAGCGGAACATGGTTGACGGTCCAGCGGAACGGGCTCAGCGTGACGAGCGGACCGCCGATGTCCAGGCCGCTCGCCACCCACAGGACCATCATGGCGATCCCGGCGACGGCCGCCGACCCGGCGCGCCCCAGGAGCGGCGCGAGGGTCAGCGCGAGGCCGCCGAAGCACGTGGCGATGAAGCCCGCCCACAGGGCGAAGCCGATGGCGCCGCTGAGCGGGATCGTGTCGCCGAGCGCCGGGTCGCCGAATGCGGTCGAGCTGACGAAAATCATGATCGCGACAATGGCCATGGCGAGCCAGAGCATGGTGAGATGGGCGGCCAGCTTCTCGAGCGCGATCCGGCGCTTCCCGAAGGGCGCCGCGGCGACGAAGTCGAGGCTGCCCCGGGCTGCCTCGCCGGCGAGGGTCCCGGACAGGGCGAGGATCGACCAGAGCGCGGTGCCGAGACCGAACAGCGCGCCGTACTTCCACGTGATGTAGCCGCCGAGGGTGCCGAGCTTCGACCCCATCAGGGTTGCGTTCCCGAACAGGTTGACCATCGAGGCGGGCATGCTCCCGACAAGCTTGTCCACCCCGAGCCGGTCCGCGGGGGTCGGGAAGACCGTGCTGATGGCCGCGCCCATGATCAACGGGAGGCTGCCGAGGAGGCCGGCCGCGATGATGAACGCGAGCCGGGAATCCCGGATCGTCTTGCCGTAGATGCTCCCGAAGCCGAACAGGCGGCGGCGGAGCGGGATGGGAGGAAACGCTGCCGCGGCGGTGGGGCGCGGCAGCCCGGCGCTAACGGCCATCTGCGTTCACCTCGACGGGCACGTGCCCGTACTGGGCGAGGAAGGTCTCCTCGAGCGAGGGCTCGCGCGACACGAAGTCGAGCAGCTCGTAGCGCGCGGCCGCCCGGACGACCGGGGTGATCGCGCCGGCGACGCGCATCCGCAGGACGTGGTCGTCGGCGACGAGGTCGCTCACCCCGGGGAGAGCTTCGAACTCACTGGCGGGCACCGGGCCCGCGAACCGGAGCTCCACCTGGTGGTGGGCCAAGTCGCGGAGGCCGTCGACCGTGTCGGTCTTCACGATGCGGCCATCGCGGATGATCGCCGCCCGGTCGGCGCTCTTCTCGACCTCGGACAGGATGTGGCTGGAGAGGAAGACGGTCGCGCCGGTCTGGACAGTCTCGCGCAGCGTCGCGAAGAACGTCTGCTGGACGAGGGGGTCCAACCCGCTCGTGGGCTCGTCCAGGATGAGGAGCTCAGGCCGGTGCTGGAGGGCGACGATCACGCCGACCTTCTGCTTGTTGCCCTTGGAGTACTCCTTGAAGCGTCGCGACGGGTCGAGCTCGAAGCGCTCGATGAGGGCCGCCCGGTAGGCCGGATCCACGCCGCCGCGGAGGTTGCCGAAGTACTCGATCGTCTGGCCGCCAGTCAGCCGGTCGTAGAGGGCAAACTCGCCGGGGATGTAGCCGATCCGGCGGTGAATGGCGACCGGGTCCGCCGAGGACTCGATGCCGAAGACGCGGGCGGTGCCCGAGGTCGGCCGGATCAGGTCCAGGAGGGTACGGATGGTGGTCGTCTTGCCGGCGCCATTCGGCCCCAGGAAGCCGAACACCTCTCCCTGCTGCACGACCAGGTCGACGTCGATGATCCCGCGGTGGCCGCCGTAGCTCTTGGTGAGCTTCTCGGTCTCGATGACATTCATGCGGAGGTTCCTTCCCGGGC
>DASVIK010000309.1:0-1526 GCA_036382135.1 Candidatus Limnocylindrales bacterium
GCGCCCGGCGCCGCGAACGCTGCGCTCCGCGAGGCATGGCTGACCGGTCCGTGAGGTTCCGCGCCGGCACCCCGGATCGGGGACAGGCGACGGCTTCAGGCGTTCTTCAGCCTTTGGGTATACAACGTGGTCGGGACGCGGAGGACCGCCCCCGCTTCGCCCGGACAGGAGCCCCGCATGGACCAGCCGACCTTGACCCCGCCGGAGCCGGAATCGGTGGCGGCGCACCTCCCCGAACCTGCACGTATCCCGGATCCGGCGGGTGTTTCGGAACCTGCATCCCCCGCGGAACCCGAGCATCACCCCGAGCCGGCGCACGGTGCTGAACCCGCGTTCGCTCCCGAGCGGGCCTCCGTCGCCGAGCGGGCCTCCGCCGCCGAACCCGCGTACCCGGCCGGGGCGGAACACGTCGCCGAGCCCACGTATGCCGAGCGGGCGTATGGTGCCGCGCCGGCGCGTCATGACGAATGGGCGCCGATTGCGGAGGCCCCGCCCGACCCCTGGAAGGGGAACCTCGGCGCCTGGGCGCCGTCCGCGGTCGAGCCGGCGTACCGATCGCCAATCGGACCGGGGCGATCGACGCGGGCGGGTGGGGCGCGGCTCGTCGTGATGGCGGCTGTCCTGTCGGCGGTGCTCTCGTCGGGGATGACGTTCGCGGCGCTCCAGCTCGGAACCGCGGGCACGGCCGCTGTGCCGGCCCTGACGGCCCCACAAGCCGCCACCCCTGTGGCGTCGCAGCCGGCCCAGGGGTCGCTCACCGCGGTAGGCGGCGTGGCCGTTGCGACGCGCGTTGCCGCAGATGCGGCGGCTTCGGTGGTGACGATCGCCACGGAGGAGGCGGGCGTCTTCGATCCGTTCACCGGCAGCGCGGGCTCGACCGGGAGCGGCTCCGGGTTCGTCGTCTCCGCGGACGGGCTCATCCTCACGAACAACCACGTGATCAACGGAGCGACCACCATCAGCGTCATCTTCGACGGCGGCCGCCAGCTCGCCGCGACGGTCGTCGCGGCCGACCGGCAGCTCGACCTTGCCCTCGTGCGGGTCTCCGCCACGGGCCTGACCCCGCTGGCGCTCGGGGACTCCGCCGCGCTCACGGTCGGCGAGGTCGCGATCGCGATCGGCAGCCCGCTCGGCACTTTCTCCGACACGATCACGCAGGGGATCGTGTCGGGTCTCGGCCGGACGATCGACGTGAGCGACGGCGTCTCGCGGCGGACGATCCACCTGACCGGCCTGATCCAGACAGACGCGGCGATCAACCCGGGCAACAGCGGTGGGCCGCTCCTCGACGCCGCCGGTAAGGTCGTCGGGGTCGTCACGGCGAGCGCCAGCAATTCGCAGGGGGTCGGGTTCGCGGTTCCGATCGCGGCGGCGCTCCCCCTGATCAGGAGCGCTGCCGGGAGCTGACGCCACCCCGACCGGGGCTCAGGCGCTCCGGCCGCCCCTTTCCTGTCCGCCATCCGGGCCGCTCTCGCGGAGGAAGCGCTCGATCTCGGAGATGAGGTCGTCGCCGGACGGGCGCCGCG
>DASVIK010000310.1:0-2652 GCA_036382135.1 Candidatus Limnocylindrales bacterium
CGCGCGGACCATGTGTCCGGCGGCGGGTCGCTGCCGATCCACAATCCACGCAGAAAATCCTGGTGACACTGGCGGAGAGGCCACACCCGTTCCCATCCCGAACACGGAAGTTAAGCTCTCCAGCGCCGAAGATACTGAGAGGGCAGCCTCTCGGGAACATAGGTCGTCGCCAGGATTTTGTCGTTCCCGGGGATCGGTCCGGGTCACCGTACGTCGATCGCCGGCACGGATGATCGAGCCGAGGCCGACCGGCCGGGTAGACTTCGGCCGATGACGAGCGAACACGGCAGCGCGGGCACGCAGTCCGGATCGACGCCGCGCCCCGTCGCGCCGACCCCCGAGCGCTCGGATCGAGGCGGTCCGTCCCCTGCGGGTTCGTCCGACGCCTCGACGGCCGGAAAGCCCGCATCCGGGACGTCCGGATCCGGACCGGCGGTGTCCGGGCGGGCGACCGCGGCGGTCATGTGCCCCTTCCTCGCGACCGAGTCCGGGGCCTGGCGAGCGGCGTTCCCCGTGAGCGAGCACCGCTGCACGGCGGTCGTCCCGGCCGTCCGGATCGCCCCGGCCAAGCAGCGCCGGCTGTGCCTGTCCGCGGATCACGAGACGTGCGCGACGTACGTGGCCGCGCTCGAGCTGCGTGGCTCCTCCGGCGACCGGATCGGGGATCGGCGCGCGCCGGGCGCGGGCCGACGCCGGGCGATCCCCGTGACGACACCCGTGCTCCTGGAACGGATCCGACCGGCCCTGCCCATCCCGGCGACCATGCAGCGAGGCGTCGGCCAGATCGTGCTCGTCGGGCTGCTCGCCGTCGCGTTCCTGGCCGTCTTCTTCGCCAAGCTGGGCGGCGCGCCGGCCACGTCGCCGTCGCCGTCCGCGTCCGCCGTCGCGCACTTGAGCCCGAGTCCGTCGGTGTCGCGTCCGACCGCGACGCCGGTCCCGTCGCCCTCGCCGTCCGCGTCGCCGAGCCCCTCGGCGCAACCGTCGCGCACCCCGCGGCCCACCGCCAAGCCGTCGCCCAGCGGCAGCCTGCGCCCGGCGAGCGGGACCTACACCGTCAAGTCCGGCGACTCACTGTCGGGGATCGCGGCCAGGTTCGGGACGACCGTCAAGGCGCTCGCCGCGCTCAACGGGCTCACCGGGCCGCCGTACAAACCCATCCATGTGGGCCAGGTCCTCAAGATCCCCTGATCCGGACCCTGGGGCCGACGTTGGCGGACGGGGGCGTTTGGCCGGTCGACGCGCTAGCGCTGGCAGCCTCGGCAGTAGGACGTGATCATCCCGCCGGGGCGGATCTCGGTGATCTGCGTGCCACAGCGCGGGCACGGCTGGCCGCCCTTGTCGTGGACGGCGAGGAAGTCCCGCACCTGTTTCTCGAAGGTCGGCGGAACCCGCGCGCGCAATACGTCGAACGCGCGCGTGAGCGTCGATCGCATCGCCGCGTACAGCTCGTCGACCTCCTCCGGGGCCAGGCTCGCGCGCGTCCGGAACGGCAGGAGACGGGCGGCATGGAGGATCTCGTCGCTGTAGGCGTTGCCGATCCCGGCGACGAACCCCTGGTTGCGGAGCAGGTTCTTGAGCTCGCCCGGGTGACGCTTGATGCGGGCGCGCCAGACGTCGAGTGTCAGCGCGGGGTCGTCGGCGTCGGGACCCTGATCGTCGTCGAGGCCGGGGATCGGCCGCCCGACTCCCGCTGGGCGGAGGTACACCTTGCCCATCTGGGTGGGGTCGCGGTAGCGGACCTCGACGAGGGCGTCGTCCGCGACGAGCCACGACGCTCCCGCCGTCCATGGCGCGGCGTCTCGCGGCACGCCCGCCCGCCCGCGGGCACCACCCGCGGCTCCACGGGCGCCGAACGCGAGCACGACGGCGGTCTTGGCCGGCAGCTTCGTGCCCGGCACGGTGAGCTGGAAGCGCCCTGTGAGCATCGGATTCACGACGATCGCGTCGCGCTCGAGGTCGACGATGAGGAACTTGCCGCGCCGCGCGACCCGCTCCACGCGCTGGCCGACGAGGGCCGCGAGCTCGGCCGGCGTGCCCCGGACCGCGAGCGGGGCAGGCGCTTGGGCGCGCGTCACCGGCCGCCCTGTGAGGGCCGCGTGGAAGGCCTCCGCGACGATCGTCAGGTCGGGTAACTCGGGCATGGCCGCTGATTGTAGCCACCACGCACGCGTGCTAGACTCTCCCGGCCCTTGCGGGCGAACAGATGAAGACGCCTTCCCGAGACTGATCATGGAGGATCGGACCGCGGCCCAACGAGCTCGGACCTGATGATCGACCTGACGGCTCGGGCGGTGCCCGAGCCGTTCGTACGTCCGGGTCCGACCACAAGAGCAGGAGTAACGATCCCTTGACCGAACATCACCCGGGCGGGACCGCGCCGGAGCCGGGGGCGATCGCCTCCGCCGCCGACCAGGCGTCCGAACAAGCCGTCGCGACACTGACCGTCGCCGACGAGCCCGCCGCGACCAAGACGACCGACCCCGTGAGCGCACCGCCAGTCCCGGCGGCCGGCGCCCCAGCGACACCGCCACCGCCGACCGTTCCAGCGACCCCCGCCGAGGGCGCCGCTCGACCGTCCGCCGTGCCGGCTCCCGCCGTCGCTCCTCTCGTGACCCCGGCCGCCGCCGCGCCGGCCGCCGCCGACACGGCCAC
>DASVIK010000311.1:0-2314 GCA_036382135.1 Candidatus Limnocylindrales bacterium
GTACAGGCCGCTCGTGTGATCGAGCAGCTCGCGGACCGTCACGTGCGTCGACACGTTGGCGGCGGGCAACCAGTGCCGGACGCGGTCGTCGAGCCCGAGCTTGCCTTCCTGCACGAGCTCGAGGACGAGCGTCGCCATGAAGGTCTTGGACACGCTTCCGATGGAGAAGGCGGTCCCCGCGACCACCTTGACCCGGTGCCCGACATTGGCGTAGCCGCTGGCGCCGGTCCAGACGCGCCCGTCGGGCCAGATGATCGTGGCCGAGACGCCGGGCAGGCGGTACTTCGCGCGGATCGCGTCGAGGCGCGCCTGGAGCTTGGCCACGGGGATCGCCGGAGCCGGGTTCCGGGGCGTCGCCGTTCCGGTGACCGGCGAAGCGATGGCCCCGTTGGACGGCGCGGTGCTCGAGACGGCGAGGGGCGGGGAGCTCGTGGGAGCCGGGCTGCCGACGCCGGCCGAGGCCGAGGCGGAGGCCGAGGCGGAGGCCGGGGCCGATGCAGAGGCCGACGCGGCGGCGAGCGAGACGCTCGGGCTCGCCGGCGAGACACTCGGGCTCGCCGGCACCGGGCTCGATGTGGCCGCCGCGGCCGAGGGCTGGACGGCGCCGGCGGAGCCACGGCTCCCCGAACCGACGAAGGTGAGCACGAGCACACCGGCCGTGAGCACGGCCAGGAGTCGGCGAAAGCCAGCGATCGCGCCGCGGCGCGACCACCGGCGGCCGGATGGCGACATGCGCCAAGCCTACACCGCCCTTGCCCCGCACAGGCACGCGACAGCCGCGACCGGTATCGTGGTCCCGCCGTGATCCACTCGTCGCGCACCCTTCGAGCCGGGCTTTCGCTGGCGGTCGGCGGGCTCCTCGTCGCGCTCGCCCTGCCGGTGGGCGTCGCGGCCCTCGATCTGCCGCCCGCGCAGCCGGGCCGGTACGTCTACGACCTCGCGGGGGTGTTCAGCCCGCCCACGATCGATCGTGCCCAGGCCACGATCGCGGCGATCAAGGATCGGACCGGTGCCGAGATCGCGGTCGTTTCCTGGCCGTCCGGCCAGGGGACGATCTCGCCCCAGGAGGCCCTGGCCGACGGGCGGACGATCATCGACACCTGGGGCGTCGGGCGGCGGGACGTCAACGACGGCCTGGTGATCCTGTTCGACATGGACGCCAGCCTGAGCTACGGCCAGAAGCATGGCCAGGTGACGCTCGCCACCGGCGGCGGTTTCCGTGACCTGTACCTGACCGACGGCGAGGCCAAGGCGATCGTCGACGAGGCGATGGTGCCGTCGGCCAAGATCGGCGATCTCGACGGCGCCCTCAGTGCGGCGTTGGCGCGGATCGACGCGGCCGTCGTGTCCGGCGGCAACCCGGCCCATGCCCAGACCACCGCGCTGCTCCTCGCGGCCGGGCTCGTGGCGGGTGCCGGAGGCGGGGCCCTCCTGGCGTTCTTCCTGTTCACATGGTGGCGACGCGGGCGCGATGCCGAGATCCCGCTCATCGACGACTCGGTCCTCCTGCCCGCCCCGCCGCCGGGGCTCACGCCCGCCCTCGCGACGGTCCTGCGCAAGGACGCGATCGACACCGACGCGTTCACCTCGGCCCTCGTGGACCTCGGCCACCGTGGGCTCATCGTCTTCCGGCAGAAGGAATCCGACCGGAAAAAACTCGACTTCGTGGTCCCGCCCGTCCCGCTCGACGATCCCGGGGCGGTCGACGCGCGGCGGCGCCCGCTCGGCGACGCGGAGACGGCCCTCATCGGGGCGGTGCGCACGCGGGCCGGCGCCTCGGGCGACGGCGTCGTGTCCAGCGATGAGCTGCGCAAGGGCGCCGGGGCCAAGCTCTACGCATCGTTCCGGAAGGGCCTCGGCAAGGCGGCCAAGGCGTCGCCCTGGTTCCGCGACGACCCGACCCGGCTGACCGGCCTCTGGCAGGCCGTCGGGATCGTCGCTCTCGTCGTCGCCGGGGTCGCGGCCGTGGTGGGCGCCGGCGAGCAGGGCGTCGCGGGAGACCCGGGCCTCCGTCCGCACGCCGAACCTCTCGCGATCGGCTGCGGCCTCGTCGCCATCGCGGCGGTCGTCATGCTGGTCTGCAGCCGGTTCCTGGCCGCCCGGACGGCGGAGGGTGGCCAGGTCCTCGCGATGGCCCTGGCCTACCGGAACACGCTCCGCCACGTCATCGCGGATGCGCCGGGCGTCGAAGCCGCCGTGGCGAATGCCCAGCCACGCCTGCCCTGGATCGGCACGCCGGACGAGCTGGCCGTCTGGGCGACCGCGCTGGGGCTGCGCAAGGAGATCGACGACCTCTTCAAGCGCAGCCTGGACG
>DASVIK010000312.1:0-9075 GCA_036382135.1 Candidatus Limnocylindrales bacterium
CGTCGTCGCCGAGGACACGCCCGAGGGGCTCAAGGCGATGGTCGAGCGCGAGCACGGCCGTCCCCCGACGCTCGAATCCGTGTTCATGACCTATACCGGCCGCTCGCTCGACGACGACGTCGCCGAGGACGAGCCCGACGAATCCTGAACGAAGGGAGGTGAGGAAGATGCAGGCACAGACACAGATGCAGCTGGAGTTCGCCCGGGAACGCCGGTCGAAGGACCTGCAGGCCGCCGCGCAGGCGCGCCTGATCGGTCGATCGGCCAGCCGGGCGGCACGACAGCCGCTCCGTCGCGCACTGGGCCGCCGGATCATCGCGATCGGCGCCCGGGTCGCGGCGGAACCGACCATCCAGCCGGCTCGAACCCGATGACGGGGTCGAGCCGGCCCCTCCCCCGTCGTGGAGACCCTCCGTTGACCGCCATGACGCGCGAGATGAAGGCGAGCTTCGCCTTCATCGAGCGCAACTTCCACCTCACCCGCCGCTACTGGGCCTGGGAGATCGCCTTCCTCGTCTACTCCGTCGCCGGCGCGCTCTCGATCAGCCTGATCGGCGAGGCGCAGGGCGACCGACGCCTGCTCTTCTCGCTGATGATCGGCGCGATCTTCTGGAACTACCTCTCGGTGACCTTCAGCTGGATCGCCGAGACGATCGCGGTCGAGCGTTGGGAAGGCACGCTCGAGTACACGATGATGGCGCCGATCCGGCGCTCGTCGCAGCTGCTCGGCTCGGTCGCCTACGCGATCGTGTACGGCCTCGTCCATACCGCCGCGATGCTCATCGTCCTGTGCCTGTTCTTCGGGCTCGACCTCGGGCATGCCGACCTTGCCGCGGCCGCCGCGATGATGGCCATCGGCTCGGTCAGCTTCGTCGGCATCGGGATGCTCGCGGCGATCCTGCCGCTCCTGTACGTCGAGCGCGGGGCGCAGATGACGTTCGTCCTCCAGTCGGTCCTGCTCCTGGTGAGCGGGGTCTACTACCCGATCTCGATCCTGCCCGGTTGGATGCAGGTCCTGGCGCACCTTTCGCCGGCGACCTACATCCTCGACGGGGTCCGGGCCGCCCTGATCGAGGGCGTCGGCTTCGACCGGCTGCTCGGCGACGTCTGGCCGCTCGCGGTCATGGCCATCGTCCTCATCCCGGTCGGCGTGTGGGGCTTCGGCCAGGCCGAGCTCTACGCCAAGCGGACCGGCAAGCTCAAGCGGGTGGGCTGACATGCGTGCGATCGACGCCTCCACGACACCCATGCCGCAGGTCCCGGACATCCTGGGGCTCCGTTTCCGCCACTTCCGCGGCATCGACCTGGACATCCCGGGGATGGCCGCCGCGAATCAGGCCGCCCGACTGGCCGACGGCGAGGCGCAGCCCGTCGACGTCGACGACATGCGATCGGGCTACAGCCTCATGGAGCGCTGCGACCCGGCGCGCGACATCTGCGTCATCGAGTCCGATGGCGTCATCGTCGGGTATGCGCGCGTCGAGTGGGACGACCTGCTCGGCGGGACCCGCGACTACTGGTCGGTCACCCTCCTGAGCCCCGCAGTCCGGCGACCGGAGGTCATCCGGGCGATGCACGAGTGGACCGAGGCACGCCGGCGCGCGGTCGCCGCAGGGCATCGCGCGGCGGGCGAGGCCCTCACGCTGCCCTGCTTCCTGGCCACCGACTGTCTCGACGGCGATCGCGCGACGACTGACCTGTTGCGCGCGAGCGGCTACGAGTCGTACCGCCGGTTCGCCTCCCTCGTGCGCCCGGACTTCGAGGCGATCGCCACGCCTCCGATCCCGGACGGACTGGAGGTACGCTCGATCGTCCGCGAGGACGCCCTGATGCGCCGGATCTTCGACGCCGAGATGGCAGCCTTCCGCGACGAGTTCAATGCGCGCGACACGAGCGAGAACGACTATTCCCGGTTCCTCGCCGAGTCCGGCCAGGACCTGGCGCTGTGGTCCATCGCGTTCGACGGCGACGAGGTCGCCGGAGGCGTTCGGTCGTCGATCAAGCTCACCCATGACGGGGTCCGCGAAGGCTGGCTGGATCCGGTCTTCACGGGCCAGGCCTGGCGGCGGCGGGGACTGGCCCGGGCGCTCATCGGCCGGACGCTCATCCTGCTGCGCGAGCAGGGCGCCGATCGGGCGGCCCTCGTGGCCGACCTCCAGAGTCCCAACCAGACGCTCGCGCTCTACGAGTCGTGCGGCTTCCGGCTGGCCAGCTCCACGACCTCGTGGCACAAGCCGCTCGTGCTCGACGCCGCGGCACCGGCGGAGGCCGGACGATGAGCGGCCTCATCGAGCTCGGCTGGACGCTGGAGCTCGAGATGGCGTTCGCGGGTCACGGCGCGGCCGGACGGCGCCCGGCCCGGATCCTCGTGGAACACCAGGGCGGCTATACGGTCCGGACGGCTGACACGGAAGGCAGCGCCGCGGTCTCCGGCCGCTACCGGTTCGAGGCGCGCGGCCCGGAGGACTTCCCGGCCGTGGGCGACTGGGTCGCGATCGACGGCGCGCCCGAGGGCGAGACCGCGGTCATCCATGCCCTGATGCCACGTCGCTCGGCCTTCACGCGGCTGGCCGCCGGCCCCCGGGCGGAGGCCCAGGTGGTGGCCGCCAACGTGGACGTCGTCCTGATCGCGATGGGTCTGGACGGCGACTTCAACCTGCGCCGCCTCGAGCGCTATCTCGCGGTCGGCTGGTCGAGCGGCGCGATGCCGGTCGTCCTGCTCACCAAGGCTGATCGCTGTGCCGATATCGAGGGCCACGTCGTGGCGGTCACGGCCGTCGCGCCGGGGGTCCCCGTGCTCGCGATCTCCGCGCTGACCGGCCTCGGGATGGCCGGGCTCGCGGAGCACCTCGGACCCGGCCGGACCGCGGCCGTGCTGGGCAGCTCGGGCGTCGGCAAGTCCACGCTCGTGAACGCCCTCCTCGGGAGCGAGGCGCTGGCGACCGCGGCGGTCCGCGCCGGCGACGACCGTGGCAGGCACACGACGAGCCACCGGGAGCTCGTGATCCTGCCCGATGGGTCCTGCATCGTCGACACGCCGGGCATGCGCGAGCTCGGCCTGATGGGCGGCGGTGAGGGCCTGGACGAGGCGTTCGCGGACATCGACGAGATCGCGAGCGGTTGCCGGTTCTCGGACTGCCGGCACGATCGCGAGCCCGGCTGTGCGGTCGCCGTTGCGATCGGCGACGGCCGGCTGACCGCGGATCGGCTCACCGCTCGACGTAAACTCGAACGCGAGGCCGCCAGCACCGAGGCGCGCCGCGCGAGCGGTTCGCGCAAGGAGGCACGTCGCTTCGGACGGATGATCCGCGACGCAGCGATCGACTCGATGGCGCGCAAGAGCGCGCCGGATCGGAGAGGTTGACGTGATCACTCGTTCGCCCGCCGCTCATGCCGTCGCCGGCCTCGTCTTCCGCAGGTATGCCGGCCCGTCCGACATCCCGGTCCTCACGGAGGTCCTGCGCGCCGCCAACCTCTTCGACGACACGGAGGAGGTCCCGTCGGAGGCACGGGTCGCCAACGACTTCGCCCATCCGGATGGCTTCGACCCCACGATCGACGCGTTCCTGGGTGAGCTCAACGGTCGTGTCGTGGCCGTCGGCGACGTGCGCTATATCCGGCGCGACGACACGCATACGTACATGGTGTCCGGGGCGGTCCATCCGGACGAACGCCGGCGAGGCATCGGCCGGGCGCTCCTCGGCGTCCTCGAGGGGCGCGCCGCGGAACGCGTCGAGACGCTGCCCGACGCCGCACCCGTCTGGATCGACGCGTGGATGCCCGATGCGAACGTCGGGTTCGGCGTGCTCATCCGCGACGCCGGCTACGAGCCCACCCGCCACTTCTTCGAGATGCTCAAGACGGATCTCGACACCGCGGCCGAGGTCACCCTGCCGGAGGGCCTGGAGCTGCGGCCCGTCGTGATGTCCGACATGCGCCGGATCTTCGATGCGGAGGCGGAGGCGTTCCAGGACCACTGGGGCCGGCGCGACTGGAGCGACGAGGTCTTCGCCGAGCACCTCGCCGACCCGGACCTCGACCCCACGCTCTGGCGGGTGGCCTGGGATGGCGACGAGGTGGCCGGCGTCGTGTCGACGTTCATCATCGCGGACGAGAATGCCGCTCTCGGCGTGCAGCGCGGCTGGCTGGCTCACGTCAGCGTCCGCCGGCCGTGGCGACGTCGCGGTCTCGCGGCCGCGCTCATCGTGTCGGCGTGCGTCGGGCTGCGCGAGCGCGGCATGCATGAGGCTGCCCTCGGCGTGGACGCGGAGAACCTGACCGGGGCGCTCGGCCTGTATGAGCGGCTCGGCTTCGTCGTCCGCCGTCGCGCGACGAGCTGGCGCCGGCCCCTCCGGCCGGCTCCGACGACCACCTGAGCGTCCGTCCTGCCGGGCGACGGCAGGCCCGGGGCCCGACGTCCGCGTCCGGCGGCCAGGAGCCGTCAGGCGAAGAGGCGGCCCTCCGCCACGACGAGGTCGAGCCAGGCGCGTTCGCGCCCGATCGTCGTCGCCGCTCCGTGGCCCGGAAAGACCCGGACGTGGTCGTCGAGGCGGGCGAGGCGGGCCAGGGACGCGGCCATCTGCTCGTCGGAACCACCCGGCAGGTCGGTCCGCCCCCAGCCGGCGGCGAACAGCGTGTCGCCGCTGAAGAGCAGCCCCTCGTCGGCCGCCAGGAGGGACACCGATCCCTCCGTGTGCCCCGGCGTGTGGAGCACCTCGAGGCGCAGCGCCCCGAAGCGGATCGTCCCGCCCTCGGCCATCTCGACCGCAGGGACGGACGGCGGGATCTCGAACGGCGCCATGCCCCGGTCCGGGTGTTCCAGGCGCTCCCGATCCAGGCCGTGGACGGCGATCGCGGCTCCCGTGTGCGCCGCCAGCGCCGCGTTGTCGCCGATGTGATCCCAGTGGCCGTGCGTCGAGACGATGAACCGGAGCGTCCAGCCGCGGGCTTCGAGCTCCTCGCGGACGAAGCGCAACGACGGGGTCGCCGTGTCGATCGCGATCGCCTCGCGGGTGGCCGGATCGGCCAGGACATGGACGTTGGTCGCGATCGGGCCCACGGCCCGCGTGATGTGCTCCATGCGCCCGATCGTGCCACACGGGCCCGTTCGGCGCGCGCGGGACCCAACCGATGGAACCACGCCCGGACAGGACCCATGGGCCACGGACGAGCCGCTGGCGACCGTTTTACGCTCGGGCCTCCACGCCGTGGAGTGTGCACATTTCGTGAATCGAACGTTCATCGCAGGGCTCACCGCGCTCGCATTGGCGGTCGCCGTCACCATGGGTGTGACCGCGCGCCCCGTGGCGGCCGCGGCGACGTGCACCGGGACGACGAACACCCAGATGTGCAACGGGACGGTGACGCCTGCCGCGGGCACCAGCACCACGACCTTCCAGTTCTCGGTCGTCCTGCAGGACAAGCTCAATCGGCCACTGCCCTACGCGAAGGTCGCGATCACGGGTCCCGGTGGCACGATGGGCCCCTTCACGATGACGGTCAGCGGTCCGTTCGACATGGTCAACGGCACGAAGTACGTCTACTCGACGAAGCTGGCTGTCGGTTCGTACACGTACACCTTTACCGGCGGCCGAGGAACGGCACCGCCGGTCCGGACGCTCGCCGGCGCGCCGTCGCCGATCACGGTGATCACGCCGACTCCACCCCCGACGCCGAAGCCCACGCCCAAACCCACACCCAAGCCGACGCCGAAGCCCACCCCGAAGCCCACCCCCAAGCCGACGCCTCGCCCGACGCCCCGACCGACACCGCACGCGACGCCTCACCCGACGCCGACCGCTACCGCCCATCCGACCGCCACGCCCGCCGCGGTCGGCCCCGTCGCATCTCCTCCGCCCACCGTCGGATCCGGGAGCGCCGACCCCAGTGCCTCGGGGGAGCCATCGGATAGCCCGGGCCAGGTCGCCATCGGTGGCGGTGTGCCGGGTGCGGGCGGAACGCCTGACCTCGCGGGTGCCGGGCCCCTCGGTCCCTCCGGCGGATCGGGCGGGTCGCCGCCCACACTGCTGCTCGCGCTCGTGCTCTGCGCCTTCTCGGTGGGTGGCGGGTTCGCGATCCTCGCGGCTCGTCGCCGCCGGTCGAAGGAGGAGGAGCAGCCATTCGGAGCCCTCGCCGCGGCGGCGCCCGTCGCCATCGCGGAGGCCGACCCCGGTCCCCCGAACCCCATGCCGGACCCCATCGAGGAGGGCGAGATCCCGCGCTGGCGGCGCCCATCGCTCCGCGCCGCCCGCTCGGCGAGCGACCGCGGTCCGACCGCCCCGAGCTATCAGCTCGCCTTCAACGCGGCGGCCGTCGCCGGCACCGAGCGGCGACTGGTCCGGTATCGCGTCGTCCGCATGATGGACGGCCCCGACGAGATCCGGAGCCAGGAGGTCGGCCAGCTCGAGGAGAACGACGAGCTCGAGGTCCTCGGGCGGTACGCCGGCTATCTCCACGTCAGGACGCCCGTCGGGACGGAGGGCTGGGTCCACCGGACCACCCTCGGGCCGCCGATCGGCAGCGAGGAGCCCGAGGCCGAGGTTGGGCCGCCGGAATTCGACCTGGAGGGCGCCTTCGACCTGCAGCGAGCCCGGACGTCGCGCCCGAAAGCACCGGTGCGCTCCCCGGCGGCGGCCAAGGCAGCCGCGCCCGCTCCGGTGGCCGCGCCGACGGCAGAGGCTCCGACTCGGAAAGCGCCCGCGCGTCGTCGCCGGAAGGCCGAGCCGAGCGTCTGAGCGGAGGTCGCCCCTGCGCGGCGCGATCAGGCGGTCGTCTCCGACCGCCGCCCGATGCCCCGGAGGGCATCACCAAGTCGCCACCACGAGCTCGCGCGGTCCGTCGTCGCCTGGATCCGCCGCTCTACACCGGTCCGATCACCCGGTTCCGGGCGATCCCTGTTGACTCCTGTCGGACAGGCGTGCGTCGCACGTGCGCGCGCCGCCCCGGCCGAGGGGCGGAGGCAGGCAGCGAGGCGCGCGGTCGCGGCGCGATCAGGCGGTCGCGGGCGCCGGGGTCTCGAGCTTGACCCGGATGCACTCGAAGGTCTGGCCGATCATCTTGTTGGCCGTGCCTTCGATGAGCCGGGCGCCGACGCTCGCCAGCGTGCCCGAGATCGTCACGTCGGCCGACCAGTCCATGGTCGTGGCCCCGTCAGCGCCGTCCTTGAGGTTCATCGTCGCCAGCGCGTCGACCGCGCTCCCGGGCGCCTGGCCGTGGGCCTTGATGAGCGCCTTCGTCGGCTCGTCGAGCTCGACCATGGTCATCTCGACGACGAACCGGGCACTGATGAACCCGACCCCGACCTTCGCCTTCGCCTTGAAGTGCGTCTCGTCTATGACCTCGATGGATTCCACGCCCGGGCCGCACGAACCCACCTGGTTGGGGTCGATGAGGAACGCCCAGACGCGATCGCGGGGCGCCCGGATATCCACCGTGCCGGAGAACTGCATCGGACTCCTCTCGTGCGCGCCTAGGCGCGCTGGGTCGTCGAGCCGGCACCCACGTAGGCGGCCGGGTCCTTCATGAACCGGGTCCGGCAGCCGACGCTGCAGAACGCGTACACGATGCCCTCGTGCTCGGCGATGTGGCGGACGAACTCGGCCTCGACGGTCATGCCGCAGACCGGGTCGAGCAGGACGATGTCGTCGGTCGCCGGAGGCGGCGGCAGGCTGCTGGCGGGCTCGCCGGAGGCGAGCGTCGCCGGCCCGGGAGCCGCGACGAACCCCGCCCGGCCCCGCCGGACCTGGACGAGCTCGGCGAGGATCGAGAGGGCGACCTCCTCGGCGGTCTCGGCGCCGAGGTCGATGCCGGCCGGGGCGCGCAATGCCGCGAGGCGGTCCGCGGGGACGCCCGCGTCCTCGAGGTAGGCCCGGACGGCTGCCGCCCGGGTGGGCGACGCGACGAGCCCGACGTAGGCGACATCGCGCACGAGTGCGGCCGCGAGCGCCTCCTCGTCCCATTGGCCCTGCGAGGCGACCACCACGTACGGGTGCGTGGCCGCGTCGAGCCCGGAGAGATCGGCCTCGCGGATGACCTGCACGTTCGCCGGCAGGGCCTCCGGGTCGGCGACCGGATCGACCACCGTGACGGCGAACCCGAGCCCGGTCCCGAGCAGGGCCAGGGCGCCGGCGATCGGCGTCGTGCCGGTGACCCACAGGGCCGGGGCGGGAAGTTGCGGTTCCACGTAGATCTCCAGGGTCCCGCCGGAATGGCAGGTCATGACGAGCTCGATGATCCCGTCCCCGCGACGGCTGTCGGAGGGCGGCGTCCGCGAGAGCCGGAGCAGTCGCGGCTGGCCGTCGGCGATGGCGCGGAGCGCCTCGCGGACGACGATCGGCTGCGCGCAGCTCCCGCCGACCCAGCCTTCGATGGTGCCGTCCGGATGGACGATGCCGCGCGCGCCGGGACGCGCCGACGTCGGCCGCTGGACGGCCACGACGGTGGCGAGGGCGTACGGGCGACCGGCTCGGCTGAGCTCGGCCGCCCGTTCGAGCAGCGCTGAGGGGCCTACGGGGCCACCCCCTTCTCGTGGAGGATCGCCCAGATCTTCTGGGGGGTCATCGGGATGTCGACGTTGCGGACACCGAGGTGCCACAGCGCATCCACCACCGCGTTCACGATCGCCGGCGGAGCGCCGACGGTCGCCGATTCCCCGACGCCCTTGGCCCCGATGGGGTGGTGCGGCGAGGGGGTGACGGTCTTGTCGGTCTCCCAGTGCGGCGTCTCCACCGCTGTCGGCAACAGGTAGTCCATGAACGTGCCGGCGAGGTTGTTGCCGTTCTCGTCGTACGAGATCTCCTCGAGCAGCGAGGGCGCGAAGCCCATCGTCAGCCCGCCGTGGATCTGCCCGTCGACGATCATCGGGTTGATGATGTTGCCGCAGTCGTCGACGGCCACGAAGCGGCGGACCTTGACCTGGCCCGTGCCCTTGTCGATATCGACGACGCAGATGTAGCTCCCGAACGGGAACGTGAGGTTCGGCGGGTCGTAGTAGTCCACGGCCTCGAGGCCGGCCTCCATCCCCTGCGGATGGTTGGTGTAGGCCGCGAAGGCGATCTCCTGGATCGTCTTGGACTT
>DASVIK010000313.1:0-5875 GCA_036382135.1 Candidatus Limnocylindrales bacterium
GCCGGCGGTGGTGGCCGTCGAGGAGTTCGACGAGCGGAGCGCGGACGCTTATGTCGCGGCCCTGGCCGGCGGCGCCGCGATCACGTTCGAACCGGACGAGGAAGACTTGCTGCCCGGCGTCCGCCGCGCCGCTCCGGCCCCCCTCGAGGGCGTTGTGCCGGCCGCGGAGGCCTCGGCCGACGAGATCGCCGCCGAGCTCGCACGCGAGGCGGCCGAGAAG
The DNA here is from genome assembly GCA_036382135.1 of Candidatus Limnocylindrales bacterium. Classification (GTDB taxonomy): domain Bacteria; phylum Chloroflexota; class Limnocylindria; order Limnocylindrales; family CSP1-4; genus C-114. The sequence continues at coordinate 221 of DASVIK010000313.1, forward strand.
AGCTGAACCGGCCGGGCATCGCCCCGGGCGACCACCACGATCAAGGTTCGCGCGCCCGTCGGCGCGCCGCGAACACGAGGACAGGAGACGAACACGAGCATGGCGGACATCTCGGCAGCAGCGGTCAAGGAGCTCAGGGAGCTGACCGGCGCCGGTTTCATGGACTGCAAGCGCGCCCTCGAGGAGACCGGCGGCGACATCGCCGCGGCGGTCGTCCTCCTGCGCGAGCGCGGCCACGCGGCCGCGGCCAAGAAGGCCGATCGCGACGTCCGCGAGGGGCTCGTCGGCAGCTACATCCACGCGGGCGGCCGGATCGGCGTGCTCATCGAGGTGAACTGCGAGACGGACTTCGTCGCGCGCACCGAGAAGTTCCAGAAGCTCGTCAAGGACCTGGCGATGCAGGTGGCCGGCCTCCGGGCCGAGTACGTCGACGTGGACCAGGTCCCGCCAGCGGCGCTCGACGCGAAGCGCGCGGAGCTCCTCGAGGACCCGTTGACCCAGAAGAAGCCCGAGAACATCCGCGGCCAGATCGTCGAGGGCCAGCTCTCGAAGTGGTACAAGCAGGTCTGCCTGCTCGAGCAGCCATTCCGCGACACCGAGATGTCCGTGCGCGAGCTCATCACGACGTCGATCTCGACCATCGGCGAGAACATCCGGGTGCGCCGGTTCGCCCGCTACGAGCTCGGGGAGGACCTGTGAGCGATACCGGGACCGTCCTCGCTGGCGCAGGGTCCGACCCTGCCGCCGCCGCGGACGGCGGCCCTCTCAAGTTCAAGCGCATCCTGCTCAAGCTGTCCGGCGAAGCGCTGCTCGGGGATCGGCCATATGGCGTAGATCCCGCGTTCTGCGCGTTCATCGCGCGTCAGGTCGCCGAGGTCCACAGGCTTGGCGTGCAGATCGGCGTGGTCGTGGGCGGCGGCAACATCTTCCGTGGCCTGGCCGCGGCGGCGAAGGGCATGGACCGCGCGACCGGCGACTACATCGGGATGCTCGCGACGGTCATGAACGCGCTGGCTCTCCAGGACGCGCTCGAGCGGGCCGGGGTCCAGACCCGGGTCATGAGCGCGATCGGCATGAACGAGGTCGCCGAGCCATACATCCGGCGCCGCGCCGTGCGCCACCTCGAGAAGGGCCGCGTCGTCCTGCTCGCGGCCGGCACCGGCAACCCGTACTTCACGACGGACACCGCCGCGGCCCTGCGCGCGGTCGAGATCGGCGCCGAGGTCATCCTGAAGGCCACCAAGGTCGATGGCGTCTACGACGCCGACCCGCTCACCCATCCCAACGCCCGGCGCTACGAGCACCTCGGCTATGCCGACCTGCTGCGCGACCGGCTCAAGGTCCTCGATGCCACGGCGGTCAGCCTGTGCATGGAGAATGACCTGCCGATCATCGTGTTCGACCTGAACAAGCCGGACAACATCCGGCGTGTCGCGATCGGGGAGCCGGTCGGCACCCTGATCTCCGGTGCGCCGACCGAGAGTCGACGGACATGAGCACCGAGGCCCTCTCCAGCGCCGAACGCAAGATGGTTCGGGCGGTCGAGGTGATGGAACGCGACTTCCAGGGCATCCGCACGGGACGCGCGTCGACCTCGCTCGTCGAGCGGATCCTCGTCGACTACTACGGGACCCAGACACCGCTCAACCAGCTCGCCGGGATCAGCGTCCCGGAGGCCCACCAGATCGTCATCCAGCCCTGGGACCGGGCGGTCCTCGGCGCGATCGAAAAAGCCATCCAGAAGAGTGACATCGGGCTGGCCCCGAACGTCGACGGTACCGTGGTGCGATTGAACATCCCGCCCCTGACGGAGGAACGGCGCCGCGCCATCGTCCGCCTCGTGCACAAGCGCATGGAGGAGGCACGGGTGGAGGTGCGCAACCTGCGCCGCGAGGGCGCCGACCACCTCAAGCGCGAGGAGCGCGAAGGTGCCATCGGCGCCGACGAGGTCCATCGCGAGCTCGACGCCCTGCAGCGCGTGACCGACCGGTTCACTGCGGAGATCGACCGGATCGGCGCCCACAAGGAGCAGGAGGTCATGGAGGTCTAGTGGCCCGACCGGACGTCCGCGTGCCGCTCGCGCGCCCGACCGACGCGCCGCCGATCGCGCACGCACCCACGGCCGCCGCGGTCGTCGCCGATCCGACGCCGTCCGATCCGGATGCCGCCACTCCCTCGACCGACCTGCCGCGCCACGTCGCGGTCATCATGGACGGCAATCGCCGCTGGGCGCGCGAGCGCGGCCTCGCCGAGCTCGAGGGCCACGCCGCCGGAGTCGAGGCGATCCGGGACATCCTCCGCCACGCCGTCCGGCGGGGCGTGCCCGTCCTGACCCTGTACGCGTTCAGCCGCGAGAACTGGGCCCGTTCGGACGACGAGGTCGTGGGGCTCTTCGCGCTCCTCGAGGGAGCCATCCGCGACGAGACCGACGAGCTCCGCCGGCAGGGCGTCCAGATCAGGCTTCTCGGGCGGCTCGAGGAATTGCCCGCCGACACGCGCGCCTCGATCGAGTCGGCCCTCGCCGAGACGGCCGGCGGCGACCGGCTCATCCTCAACATCGCGTTCAACTACGCCGGCCGGACGGAGCTCGTCGACGCGTTCCGGCGCCTCGCCGCGAGCGGGATCCCGCCCGAGGCGGTCGACGAATCGGCGATCTCGGGGGCGCTTTACACGGCCGGCCTGCCGGACCCCGACCTGGTGATCCGGACCGGCGGCGAGCAGCGCCTCTCGAACTTCCTCATCTGGCAGTCGGCCTACGCCGAGCTGTACATGTGCGACGTCCTGTGGCCGGACTTCGGCCCGGACGCGTTCGACGCGGCTCTCGCGGAGTTCGCCCGGCGGACGCGCCGCTTCGGTCGCTGAGCCGGGCCGGCACGGTGCGCCAGCGAGCGATCAGCGCGCTCGTCTTCGTCCCGCCGCTCCTCGTGGTCCTCGTCCTGGGCATGCCCTGGATCGCGCTGGGCCTGGCCGCGCTCGCGATCGTCGGGGCGCAGGAGACGTTCCGCCTCCTCGACGCCGCCGGCCATCCGTCGCAGGAGTGGCTCGGCATCGTGCTCGCGGCGGCGGTCGTGCTCGTGGCCGCCGCGCCGGCCGTCCTCGCCGACAAGGCGGCCCTGCTCGCGGCCGTGGGGATCGTCCTCGCCGCCGTGGGCGCATTCGCCCAGCCCGAGCCCCGGGTGGGGTTGACGACGTGGGTCGCCACCGTCTTCGGCGCCCTGTATGTCGGATTACTCGGCTTCGTCGCCCGTGTCGGCCTCGTCGCTCCGGACCTGCCGGCCGGCGCCCCGCTGGGTGGTCTCGGCGCGCTGCGCGGCTGGATCCTGCTGCTCATCCTCGCCGTGTGGGCCTACGACACGGGGGCCTTCATCGTCGGGCGGCGCTGGGGCCGGGCCCGGTTCCTCGTGCACATCTCCCCGTCCAAGACGTACGCCGGGCTGGCCGGCGGGATCGCGGCGTCGACCGTCGTGGTCGGCGCGATGCTCTGGGCGCTCGGCGCGGCGCCGCTCGGTGCCCTGATCCTCGGGCCGGTCGCGGCCCTTGCCGCCCAGGCCGGGGACCTCGCCGAGTCCATGCTCAAGCGGGCGGCCGGCGCGAAGGATTCCGGCTCCCTCATCCCCGGCCATGGTGGGATCCTCGACCGGATCGACTCCTTCCTGTTCGCCGCCCCGATCGTGACCCTGTATGTCGTCGCGATCGTCCGGTAGCCGCCGTCCGTCGGGGGAGGGGACCGCGACCGGTCGAGGCTCGTCGGCGGGGAGTGCCTGGCCGCCGGAGCGACCGATCCGTGTCGCGCTCCTCGGCTCCACCGGTTCGATCGGACGCCAGGCCGTCGACGTGCTCGCGCGCCATCCCGACGCCTTCCGGGTGGTGGCGCTGGCCACGGGACGGGCCGCGAACGTCCTGGCAGAGCAGGCCGCGCTCCTGCGCCCGGCCGCCGTGGCTATCGCCGACGAGACCGCCGCCGCGCGCCTCGACCTGCCGGTTGGCACCGTCCGGATCGGCGGACCCGACGCGCTCGAACGCCTGGCCACGCGTGACGACGTGGACCTCGTGGTCGTCGGGACGAGCGGTGTGGTCAGCCTCCGGCCCGTGCTTGCGGCCCTCGCGGCGGGCAAGGTCGTCGCCACGGCCAACAAGGAGCCGCTCGTCGCCGGCGGCCACCTGGTCATGCCGCTGGCCCGGGCGCTGGCAGCGAGGAGGGCGTCGCTCGATCCGCACGACCCGTTCGCGAGCCCGCTGGCCTGGCTGCGCCCGATCGATTCGGAGCACTCGGCCATCTGGCAGTGCCTGGCCGGGGAATCGCCCGGGGCGATCGGCCGGCTCATCCTCACCGCATCCGGCGGACCGTTCCTCGATTCCAGCCCGGCCGAGCTGGCCGGGGCGACGCCGGAGCAGGCGCTGCGCCACCCGACCTGGCAGATGGGCGCCAAGATCACGATCGACTCGGCAACGCTCGCCAACAAGGGCCTGGAGGTCGTGGAGGCGCACTGGCTGTACGATGTCGCCTACGACGCGATCGACGTGGTGATCCATCCCCAGAGCGTCGTCCACTCTGCCGTCGTGTTCGTGGACGGCTCGCTCAAGGCCCAGATGGGCACCCCCGACATGCGTCTTCCGATCCAGTACGCGCTCACCTTCCCCCACCGCGTCCCGTCCCCGGCGACGGCCCCCGACCTCGCGGCGCTCGGCTCCCTCACGTTCCGTGCCCCCGACGAGGCGCGCTTCCCGGCGCTCCGGATCGCCCGCGAGGCCGGCCGGATCGGCCCGCGCGCGACCGCGGTCCTCATCGCCGCGGACGAGGCGGCGGTCGCCCGCTTCCTCGCCGGTTCGCTCGACTTCCCGGGCATCCCGCGACTCCTCGAGTCGGCGGTCGAGCGGTTCGGGGGCGGTCCCGACCAGGCCCCGTCGCTCCAGGAGCTCGTCGAGCTCGATCGGGAAGTGCGGCTCGCGTCGCAGGCTCCGGCGGCGCACGGCGCGGGCGCCTGATGGAGATCCTCACCTCGGTGGTCCGCACGGCGATCACGATCGTCATCTTCTTCGCGATGCTCGGCTTCCTCGTCGTCATCCACGAGCTCGGGCACTTCATCGTCGCGCGGCTCGCCCGCGTCCGCGTCCTGGAGTTCGGCATCGGGTTCCCGCCCCGGGCGCGGATCCTGCGCTCAAAGGGCGAGACGCTCGTCACGCTCAACTGGCTGCCCATCGGCGGCTTCGTGCGCCTCGAGGGCGAGGACGGCGATTCGGACGACCCGCGCTCGTTCGGCCGTGCCGGATTGCCGATCAAGCTCATCATCCTCCTCGCCGGGGTGGCGATGAACGCGCTCCTCGCGCTGGTGATCTTCAGCGCGATCGCCTGGGCGCCCGGCCGAACGGCGGGGCTCGCGTTCAAGGATGCTCAGGCCGGGTCACCCGCCGCGGCGATCGGCCTGGTGGGCTACGGGAGCGCCGGTGAGAACGGGCCGTCCGACGTCATCGTCGGGATCGACGGTGAGCGCCTCCACGACTTCGAGGGGCCCCAGGGCCTCGTGGACGCTCTTCGAGCTCGGGCCGGTGGACCGGTCACCCTCACCGTCGTGCATCCGGACGGATCCGTCGTCGACCTCGTGGCGGCGCTCCGTCCGCCGAGCGATGTGGCCGCCGGTCGTGGCGCGCTCGGGA
>DASVIK010000314.1:0-2785 GCA_036382135.1 Candidatus Limnocylindrales bacterium
ACGAGCACCTTGAAGATGAACCGGTCGAGCTGGGCCTCAGGGAGTGGGTAGGTCCCCTCCATCTCGAGGGGGTTCTGGGTCGCCAGGACGAAGAACGGGGCGTCGAGCGGGTAGCGGTTGCGGGCGACCGTCACCTGGTGCTCCTGCATCGCCTCGAGCAGGCTCGACTGCGTCTTGGGTGTTGCCCGGTTGATCTCGTCGGCGAGGACGAGGTTCGCGAACACCGGCCCCGGCTGGAAGCGGAACTGGCGGGAGCCGCCCTCCTCGATGAGGATGTTCGTCCCGGTGATGTCGGCCGGCATCAGGTCCGGGGTGAACTGGATGCGGTTGAACGTGCAGTCGATGACGTCGGCGATCGTCCGGACGAGCATCGTCTTGCCCAGCCCCGGGACGCCCTCCAGGAGGGCATGACCGTTCGCCAGCAGGCAGGTGAGGGTGTGCCGGACCAGATCCCGCTGGCCGACGATGACCCGGCCGACTTCGGCCTCGATCGCCGCGGCCCGCTCGGCGAACCCCTCGGGGGTGAGGGTCGGGGCGGCCGTCGGGGTCTCGCTCGTGGTCATCGCGTGGTCCTCCTCGGCGTTCGGTCGGCCCGCGTGGGGACCGGCCGGGCGGCCGTCACTTGGTCGGATCGAGAGAAGTGAAGTAGTCCCGGACGAAGTCCTTGACCGAGAGCGGGACGTAGCTCCGGTCGAGGGTGGTGAGCGCGAACTGATAGAAGTCGCTGTAGACGCCCTGGTACGGGACGATCGAGCCGTTGTCCGTGCCCTGGCCGGTCTGGGTGCCCTGCTGGGTCTGGCCGTCGCCGCCGGTCCCGGCCACGTAGCTCGGGTCGCCCGGCTTGCCGAGGCGAGCCGGCGGTGTGTAGATGCCAGTGAGGTCGGCGCCGAGCTGGGACGGCTTGTTGCCCTTGGTCGGGCCGGTGAAGCCGCTCGTGCCGCCCGAGCCCGTGCCGAGGTAGCGCGCGTTCGAGCCGCCGCCGCCGATGGAGCCCTGCCCTTGCCCTTGGCCCTGGCCCTGACCCTGACCTTGGCCCTGGCCCTGACCTTGGCCCTGCCCCTGCCCCCCGCTCGAACCCGGGCTGCCGGACGCCCCCGACCCCTGGCCTTGGCCGCCGCTCGAACCCGGGCTGCCGGACGCCCCCGACCCCTGGCCCTGGCCGCCGCTCGAACCCGGGCTGCCGGACGCGCCTGAACCCTGGCCCTGACCCTGACCGGTGCCCGGACTGCCCGAGGCGCCCGCGCCGGAGCCCTGCCCGCTGCCCGTCCCGCCGCTGGCCTGGGGTCCGCCCGCGCCGTTCGCCTGCCCGCCCTGTGCCGAGGTGGCGGGTTTGCCCGAGTCGGCCAGCTGGCGCCGGCTGTCCTGGAGCTGGGACGCCGCCGATGCGAGGTCGCGGTTCACGTCGATCTTGTTCTGGACGGCGTCGAGGGCCTTGGCGAGCCGGTCGAGGGCCGCCTTTGCGGAGGCTGTGTCGCCCTGGGCCAGGCTCTGGGCGGCGTCGCGCAGCGCGTTGCCGGCCGCGCCATCCATCGCGTCGGCCGTCTGCTGGAGCGCGGCCAGCTTGGCCGCGAGGTCCTGCTGTTGCTGGGGAGTCATCGAGTCGAGCTTGGCCGAAGCGGCCGCGATGTCCTGCTGGGCCTGCTTCGGATCGCCCGTCGGATTGGCGCCCGGGTTGCCCGTCGTCGCCTGGGACAGCGAGCGGCTGAGCGACGTGAGCGCGGACGCGCGCTGCTCGGTGGACGGGTCGATCGACGCCTGCAGGTCGTCCTCGATGCTGCCGAGGCGGGCCAGGTTGGCGTCGAGCTGGTCCGGCCGGTCGCGCAGCTGGCGCGCCAGGTCGCGCAGGTCCTGGGCCAGGCGCGTCCGCGGGTCGTTCGGATCCTGGCTGCGGGCGGCGAGCTTGTCGGCGGCCTTGTCGATCGTCTTCGCCTGTTCGGCGGCGGCATCGCGGATCCGCGCATCGCGCGCGATGACCGCGTCCTGCGGGTTCGGCAGGCCGAGCACCGGCACGAGCAGCGCGACGGCCACGAGTGCCGTGAGCGCCGGCGTCCGCGACCAGCGCGGCCGGAAGAGGTCCGTCGAGGTCGCCCGCAGCGTGCGCAGGGCGTCGACGCGCTGGCGCTGGACGAGCGCTTCGCGAAGCTCGGGGTCGGCGCGGCGCTCGTCCCCGGCCGCCACGGCCGGCGGCGTCGCGTCGCCATCTGATGAGGGGGCATCGTCGGCGGCGACAAGGCGAGTGGTCGGCGCGAGGGCGAGGGCGCTCGAGACGCGGTCACGGAGGCCGGCCTCGGCATCGACCGCCAGGGCCGCCTCGCCGATCGACGGGCGAGCCCGCAGCACGAGCAGCCCGAGGACGAGCAGGCCGCCGAGCGGGATCGCGAGGGCGATGGTCGCGGCGCGCTCGAGTGGGACGAACCGCGCGACCGTCCAGAGTCCCGCCTCCGCGACGGCGACCGCGGCGAGCACGCGCCACGCCCGCCGGACCGAGCGCCGCAGCCAGAGCCGCCGGCGGAACGGCGCCAGGGCCGATCGGATGGCGAGGATCGTGGTGTCGAGCGGTCGATCGGTCGAGCCGGCCGGATCGCGCGGCACGAGCAGGTCCCGTGACCGGCGCGCATCGCGCTCGCTCGCACGTCCCCGTCGGAACCGCCCCACGGCCCTGCGGCGCGAGGTCATGCGCCGCTCCCCGGACCGATCGGCGCGTCGCGGTCCGAGACCGGCACTTCGCCGGCCGGGATCTGCTCGTCGCCGGCCGCGATCGGCGGAGCCACCGGGAGCGCAGCGG
>DASVIK010000315.1:0-6881 GCA_036382135.1 Candidatus Limnocylindrales bacterium
GAACCGTGACGTCCGGTCCGCTCCAGCACGCGCCGCTGGCCGGGGTGCCGTTCCTCCTCAAGGACCTCGGGTCGCCGCTGGGCGGCGTCCGCCAGACCAGCGGGTCCCGCGCCATGCGCGAGAACGTGGCGGAAGCGGACGGCGAGCTCGTGCGGCGCTACAAGCGGGCCGGCCTCATCGTGCTCGGGAAGACGAACACGCCCGAGTTCGGCAACCACTCCACGACCGAGCCGGTCCTCTTCGGCCCGACCCGGAATCCCTGGGCGCTCGACCGAACGGCCGGAGGATCGTCCGGCGGCTCTGCTGCGGCGGTCGCGGCCGGCATGGTCCCGGCCGCCCACGGCGGTGACGGAGCGGGCTCGATCCGGATCCCGGCCTCATGCTGTGGACTCGTCGGCCTCAAGCCGACACGTGGCCGGAACACGCGGGCGCCCGCCGGGGACAGTGGCCCGAGCCTGTCCGTCGAGCACGTGCTCACCCGGAGCGTCCGGGACACGGCAGCCCTCCTCGACGCGACCGCCGGCCCCGCGCCCGGGGACCCGTTCGTGATCCCCCAGCCGGTGCGGCCGTTCCTCGCGGAGGTCGGGGCCGATCCCGGCCGGCTCCGGATCGGCTGGACGGCCCGGCCGCCGATCGATGCGCCGGTGGATCCCGAATGCAGCGCGGCCGTCCGCGCGACGGCTGACCTCCTCGCGTCCCTCGGCCACCAGGTCGACGAAGCGGCGCCCGTGTTCGATGGGGAGGCGCTGCTCGGGCCGATGGGTCGCGTCTGGGCGGCGGGGAACGCCGCCAGCGTCCGATCGATCGCCCGGCTCATCGGCCGGGAACCGTCGCCCGACGAGCTCGAGCCGACGACGTGGGAGCTCGTCGAGGTCGGTCGTGGGTTGGGCGCCGTCGAGCTCCTCGAGGCCTTCGACGAGCTGGCGGCGGCGAGCCGGGCCATCGCCCGGTTCTTCGAGCGCCACGACGCGTGGCTCACGCCGACCCTCGCCCGGCCGCCCCTGCCGCTCGGCGTCCTCAACGCCTCCTACGGCGGCGGGCTCGCCTGGTGGCGCTTCGATCTCACGTTCAACCCCTGGAACCCGGTCGCCAACGTCGCCGGTCTGCCGTCGATCTCGCTGCCGCTCGCATGGTCGGTCGACGGCCTGCCGATCGGGAGCCTGCTCACCGGCCGCTTCGGCGACGAAGCCACGCTGCTTCGGCTGGCCGGTCAGCTCGAGGTCGCGCGGCCGTGGGCCGACCGTCGGCCACCGGCCTTCGCGGGGTGAGTCCGCTGATCATCCGGCCCAGCACGTAGACTCGCCTCGATGGCCAAGCCGTTCCGCCTTTACGTCTGCTCCGACATCCACGCCGCCGAAGGCACGTGGCGCAAGCTCATCAATGCGACGAAGGCGAACGCCTACAAGGTCGATGCGGTGCTCATCGCCGGCGATCTCACGGGCAAGGCACTCGTGCCGCTCGTCGAGGATCCCGCCGGCACGTGGACCGCGACGCTGCTCGGGGCGCGCCGGGTGGCCCGCGACGAGACCGAGCTCGCGACGCTGGAACGGGCCGTCGCCGACGTCGGCTATTACGGCGTCCGCGTGTCGCCGGCGGAGCGCGCGGCGATGGAGACGGACCCCGCCCTCGTGACCCGCCACTTCCAGGAGCAGATCGCCCAGCGGATCACGGCCTGGATGGACCTGGCCGCGGACAGGCTCGACGGCTCGTCCATCCCGGTCCTGCTCATGCCGGGTAATGACGACGAGTTCGTGATCGATCCGTTGCTCTCCGAGTCGACGTACTGCCGCAACGTCAACGAGCAGGTCGTCGAGCTCAGCCCGTGGCACCAGCTCGTGAGCATGGGCTGGTCCTCCCCGACGCCCTGGTCCACGCCGCGCGAGCTCCCAGAAGAGGAGTTCCTCGACCGCCTGTCGGGCCTCCTGGCGGGCGTCCGGGACCCGCGCAAGACCGTGCTCATGACCCATGTCCCGCCGCACGACTCCGGACTCGACACGGCGCCGCTCCTGTCACCCGACTTGCGCCCGACGGTGTCGGCCGGAGACCTGCTGCGAGGCCCGGTCGGCTCCACCGGCGTCCGACGGGCGATCGAGGCGTTCAAGCCGGTCCTGGGCGTCCACGGCCACATCCACGAGTCCGGCGGCGAGCGGCAGGTGGGCGAGACGCACTGCGTCAACGCCGGGTCCGAGGCCAATCACGGGATCCTCCGAGGCTTCCTGGTCGACCTGACCGCGGACGGCGTCGAGCGCACGCTCCGCGTCGAGGGCTAAGCCGCCGGCCGTCCCGCCTGCGCGTCGCGGGGGAGCGGCCCGCCGGATCGTGCGTTCGAACCTCTGACGATTGCGCCACCCGAGAGGGACTTCTGCCGGGTCGAAGCCGGCGCGCCGCCGCGCCACGCTAGCCGTGAACGAGGGTCCCCGACCCCCGATCCAGCGCCGGCGGTGCCGAACCGACGGCCCCTGCCCCAGGCGCCCCTTTCCCGCCGCGCCGTCTCGCCGCCGAACGGCGGTGACTCCGCCGCAAGAAGAGATCCACGACTCTCATGCGATCCACGCGCTTCATCACGACCCACCGTCACATCTCGAGCGTCCTCGGGGCGCTCCTCGCCGGGGTGCTCGTCGCGTCCGTGGCCGCACCCGCGGCGCTGGGGTACGGTCCGCGACTGGCGCGGCCACCCGCCCCGCAGGAGAACGCGCGGACGCCGCACTTCGTGACCGAGACCGGCCCGAAGAAGTGGGACGCCTGCGCATGGGCCGCCGCCGCGATGCTCCTTGAGCACTGGACCGGCAAACCCGTGAGTCGAGTGGCGCTGCGCGCCGCGTCACGGGACATGAAAGGCGGCGCGTCGCTGGCCGACGTCGCCCGCGGCGCCGCGGTCCTGACGCGCCTCGACGTGCGCTACTCGCCCGACGGCGGCGACCCCATGACCTGGAGCCAGTTGCTCGGCCGGCTCGCCAACGGAGGCGGGGCCGAGGTCCTGGGTGCATACAGCAACCTGCCCCGGTGGTACCAGCGGTGGGACCGCAAGTTCGCGGCATCCGGACCCAAGAAGTCCGCCCACGCCGTGTACATCGAGCGCTATGAGCCACAGCGCGGGCGCGTCTGGCTGATGGACCCGCTCGGCAGCGGCGACTACAACGGCGAATGGATCTCGGTCTGGGCCCTCCACACGTTCGTGTCCGAGAGACACGGGCTCGTCTACGCCGCCGCGACGCCGAAGCCCATCCCGAACGTGCACCTCGCGACCGTCAGGTTCGGTCAGCCCCGGCTCACGGGCGCGGTGGTCGCCGGCCAGCCGGCGACCCTGATCGTGCCGATCGAGCGCCACGGGAAGCGGCCGCCGCGCCTGGCGCCCCTGCGGGTCGTGACGACGTGGACGCGAGTCGACTCGTCTGAGCCGGATGGGCTGGAGGTCGCCCGACCCACAGCGACGCCGACCGGAGCGACGCCGACCGGGTCTTCGACTGTGTCGCCGGCACCGGTCAACTCGCTCGGCGCGCTGTACAGCCTGCCGGCCACCGGGATCCCCGCCGCCCGACCGCCCTCGATCGCGACCGGCGGCCCCAAGGGCGTTCGACTGGCCGCGGTCGGTTGGGCGCTGGCCACCAAGGTCACCGTCCCAACGGTCCCCGGTCGCTACCGGCTGACCGTGACGTTCCACAACGACGCCGGCAAGGCGATCGGATCGAGGAGCGTCAGGCCGTTCGCGCCGATCGTCGTGTCCGTCGGCGGTCCCTACCGGGTGCGTTTCGCGACCCCGGTGAGCATCCCGTTCGGCGGCGCCCAGACCGCCTCCGTCAGCGTGACCAACATCGGTTCGGCGCCCTGGATCCTGACCGTCAGGCCCCCGGCTCTGCGGAGCTCGGGCGTCTCCGTGATGAGCGGACCCCGGATCGTCGCGGAGTGGACGTATGCGGACGGCAGCACGACCGCCGCCGGCAACACGTACCTCGACCTCAAGCCGGGCGCGTCGACCATCGTGAACCTGTCGTTGCCGAAGGTACCGTCCGGCGCGACCGGGCTCCGTCTCGACCTCGTCGATCCGAGCGGTGGTCGCGTCTCCGACGAGGGCGGCCGGCCTGCGACGATCGCGGTCAAACCCGCCGCGACGCCTCTTCAGGCGCCCAACTAGGCGTCCGCTCTGCGGGTCTCCGTCAGGGACCGGGTGGCGGGTCGTCCTTGCGCCAGGCCTTCGCTTCGTCCTTGGTCGCCTTGACCCCTCGTCCGAGCATCCGCCCGATCGATGGCAGGTTCTTCGGACCGCGCACGAGCAGCGCGACGATCAGGCCGACGATGAGGATCGCGGTGAGGGCACCCACGGCGCGGATGGTACCGCGCGCGCCGATGTCCGGAGGACGCGCGCGCTCGGCGTCCCCTCAGCGCGGCCGCAGGACCACGGGGATCACCAGGCGGAGCGAGGTATGGGTCGGCGAGAACGCCACGACCTTGTTGTCGACGAGATCGACGGACTTCGCCGCCTCCATGACATCCACGTCCCGCAACGTCGCGGCCCGGCCCTTGCGCGAGACGACCCAGATGGCCCCGTTCGGCACGAGCGCGCGGCGCAGGACGCCGATCCGCAACAGGTCGTCGATCGAGTCCGCCGCCAGGAAGATCAGGTCCGTCCCGGGCGGTGCGGGATCGCCCGACCGGACCTCGGTGACGTCGGCGGTCCGCTCGCGGAGCGATGCGCGAAGCACCTCGAACGGATCGCCGTCGCCCTGGTCATCCGTGGTGACGAGGGCGACCCGGGCGCCCGGCCGGACTCCGAGCTTGTCGAGGAGCGGACGAGTACTGACGACGTCGGCCACGCGACGATGGTGCCACGACGTCGCGCTTGGGGTACGCTCGGCGGGCCATAAGACTCCCGAGCGAAGGCGCCGGGGTGACCCGGCGCACGGCCGACGAGGAGGGCAACGATGCTCCGGGCTCCGGACCTGGGCGAGCTGCTCCAGGCACAACACATGCGCCGCCTTGCCCTCGACGCGAGCGGGGTCTACTTCATCACGGAGATCGACCCGCCGCACGCCGAAGACATCGCGAAGTCGCTCCTCCTGATGTCCTCGGCCCGGGCCGGCCAGCCCGACGACCCGATCACGCTGTACATCAACTCCGGTGGCGGCTCGGTCGGCGACGGCCTGGCCATCATCGAGGCGATCAACCTCATGCGCCGCAAGTACCACGTGCGGATCGACACGGCGATCCTCGGCTATGCCTATTCGATGGGCGCGATCGTCGCCCAGGCCGGCGACACCCGGTCGATCGGACGCTTCGGGACGCTCATGCTCCATTCGAGCGAATGGACCGTCTCGGGCGAGGACGCCAAGGTCTTCAAGGACTACCAGCGTCTCTCCGAGCACTACCAGGAGGTCATGGCCGCCCTCTTCGCGGCTCGGACCCACTACCGGGATGGCGCCTGGTGGCGCCGCTTCATCTGGTCGGGTCGAGACCGCTTCCTGGGCCCCGACGAATGCATGGAGCTTGGCCTCGTGGACCGGATCGACGAGCCGAGCCTCGTCGACGAGCCGGGCTTCCAGGTCGGCTCGCGTGGCGCCGCACCCACGAGGCCCGCCGCGCCGGCGCCCGAAGGGGCCGCTCCGGGATCGTCGGAGGGCACGGACCCAACGGGAGGCACGACCGCGGCCCGATGACCGACGGGACGCCCCCGACGGCCGCTCCGAGCGGAGAGCCGCTGCTCGTGTTCGGGCCGCGGTCCACGACGTACGACTTCGGCCCCGGCCACCCCCTGACGCCACGGCGGTTCGGCCCTGGCATCGACCTGCTGGCCGCCGTGGGGGCGACACCCGGGCTCGCGCCCGAGCCGGCGACGGACGACGTCCTGGCGATGTGCCACGACCGTGGGTATGTCGCGACCGTGCGGCGGCTCGGCCGCGATCCCGAGGGCCCGCCCGGTGGCGGCATCGCCCCGTTCGGCGACGACCCCCCGTTCACGGGTATGCACGACGCGGCTGCCGCGGTGGCGGGTGGCTCGATCGATGCGATGGCCGCCATCCTCCGCGGTGACGCGGTCCACGCGTTCCAGCCCGGTGGCGGGCTCCATCACGCGATGCGCGACCGGGCCTCCGGGTTCTGCGTCTACAACGACCCGGCGCTGGCCATCGCCCTGGCCCGCCGGGCCGGCCTGCGCGTCCTGTACGTCGACCTCGACACGCACCATGGCGACGGCGTCGAGGCGCTGCACGCCGCCGACGAGGGGGTCATGACGGTGTCGATCCACGAATCGGGCCGGACGCTGTTCCCGGGGACCGGCTTCGTCGACCAGTTCCCGCCGGATGCCGCGCCAGGCACGATCGTGAACGTGCCACTCGAGGCGTTCACGGGGGCCGACGCGTGGCTCGAGGCCGTCGAGACGATCGTGCCCCTGGCGGCCGAACGCTTCGAGCCCGACATCGTCGTCAGCCAGCACGGGGCGGACACCCACGCGTGGGACCCGCTGGCCCACCTCCGCGTCACCACGACGGCGATGGGCGCGGCGGCCCGGATCGTCGATGCGCTCGCCCACCGCCATGCCGGTGGCCGCTGGCTGGCGACCGGTGGCGGTGGCTACGACGCGTATCGGGTCGTGCCCCGGACCTGGGCCCTCGTCTGGCTGGCGGGTGCCCATCGTCCCGCCCCGGATGCGACGCCGGCGGCCTGGCGCGAGCGGTGGGCCGCCGACGCGGACGGATTCGGGACGCCGGGCATGCCCGGCCGGTTCGACGACGAGCCCGACGTGGGTGCCGGGCACGATCGGATCGCGCAGGTCGCCGATGGCGCGTCGCGCCGGACCATCGAGCAGGTCGCCGCGCGGCTTCGACGCACGGACTGACCACCGGGTCCCGCCGTCCGGGACCGTCACCGGGCCATTCGGCCCCCAATAC
>DASVIK010000316.1:0-3118 GCA_036382135.1 Candidatus Limnocylindrales bacterium
CAGGCGTCGTACCAGCAGACGGTCTCGATCGCGACGACCTACAAGGTCCTCAAGGCCGCCCCGTCCGCCGACGCGGAGCGGACGGACCTCGCCAAGGCGGCCCTCGCCGCCCTGCCGAGCGGGACCGACGCGAATGGCGCCGGCTTCAAGAAGGCGACCGTCACGCTCAACGCCGGCGGCAACTAGCCGCCTCCTCCGTCAATCGCAGATCCGTTCGAGGCCGGCCCCACCGGGCCGGCCTCGGCGATTCCCCGTGGCACGCAGAGCCCCGGTTTCGCTAAGCTCGGCTCATGAAGGTCGCGCTCTTCATCACGTGCTTCAACGACGTCCTGTTCCCGGACGTCGGGAAGGCGGTCGTCCGGCTGCTCCGGCACCTGGGCCACGAGGTCGTGTTCCCCGAGAGCCAGACGTGCTGCGGCCAGATCCACTTCAACACCGGCTATCGCGATGCGTGCGTGCCGCTCGTTCGGCGCTTCGCCGACACGTTCCGCGGCTTCGACGCGGTCGTGACGCCGTCGCCGTCCTGCGCCGTGATGGTCCGCGACCACCACGCCACCGTCGCGCGGCACGCCGTCGAGCACGGCGTCGATCGGTCCCTGCCGTCCGCGGTCGCCGAGGTGACCCCGCACGTCTACGAGCTGACCGAGTTCCTCGTGGACGTCCTGGGCGTCACCGACGTTGGGGCGAAGTTTCCGCACACCGTCGTCTTCCATCCGACCTGCCACTCCGTGCGCCTCCTGGGCATCGGCGATCGACCGCAGCGGCTGCTCGCCGCCGTCGAAGGACTTCGCCTCGTCGACCTCGAGCGCTCGGATATCTGCTGCGGGTTCGGGGGCACGTTCGCGGTCAAGAACAGCGCCACCTCGGCGGCCATGGGCGGCGACAAGGTGCGCGACATCCTGGACACGGGCGCCGACGTGCTCACCTCCGCCGACACGTCGTGCCTCATGCACATCGGCGGCCTGATCTCGCGCCAGGCGGCCCCGATCCGCGTCCTGCACCTCGCCGAGATCCTCGCGACGGCCCCGCCGGCATGACCGAGACGCGCCCCCGACCGGCTCGCGAGCACCTGCCGACCTTCGCCGGGACGCTGCCGTTCCCGCAGGCGGCGGAGGTGGCCCTGGCCGACGAGCAGCTACGGACGAACCTGCGGCGGGCCACGACGACGATCCGGGACAAGCGTGCCCGGGCGGTGGCGGAGCGCGCCGACTGGGAGGCGCTGCGACTCGCCGGTGCCGCCATCAAGGACGAGGTCCTGCGCGACCTCGGGGCGATGCTCGAGCGCCTGGAGCGTGCGGTGACCGAGGCCGGCGGCGTCGTCCACTGGGCACGCGACGCCGCCGAGGCGAACCGGATCATCGTCGAGCTCGTCCGCCAGGCCGGCGCGACCGAGGTCGTCAAGGTCAAGTCCATGACCACCCAGGAGATCGAGCTCAACGAGGCGCTCGCCGAGCACGGGATCGAGGCCTGGGAGACCGACCTGGCGGAGATGATCGTGCAGCTCGGGCACGACCTGCCGTCGCACATCCTCGTGCCGGCGATCCACCGCAACCGGTCCGAGATCCGGACGATCTTCCGGGACGAGATGGGACTCGTCGGCCGCCCGGCCCCTGCCGACCTGTCCGACGACCCGCGCGAGCTGGCCGAGGCGGCCCGCCTCCACCTGCGCGAGAAGTTCCTCCGGGCGCGGGTCGCGATCTCCGGAGGGAACTTCGCCGTCGCCGAGACGGGCACGGTGATGGTCGTCGAATCCGAGGGCAACGGGCGGATGTGCCTGACCCTGCCGGAGGTCTTGATCAGTGTCGTCGGGATCGAGAAGATCGTGCCGACTTGGCAGGACCTCGAGGTCTTCCTCCAGGTCCTGCCCCGATCGTCCACCGCCGAGCGGATGAACCCGTACACCTCGATGTGGACGGGCGTGACGCCCGGCGACGGGCCCCAGGAGTTCCATCTCGTACTGCTCGACAACGGGCGCACGGACGTCCTGGCGGACACGGTCGGCCGCCAGGCCCTGCGCTGCATCCGCTGCTCCGCCTGCCTCAACGTCTGCCCGGTCTACGAACGGACGGGCGGACGGGCGTACGGATCGCCGTACCCCGGTCCCATCGGGGCGATCATCACGCCCCAGTTGCGCGGCCTCGGGCGGCGCCCGGTCGACGAACAGACGGCGTCCCTGCCGTTCGCCTCGTCGCTGTGCGGCGCCTGTTACGAAGTCTGCCCGGTCCGTATCGACATCCCCGAGGTGCTCGTCCACCTGCGGGCCAAGGTCGTCGAGCAGAAGGCTGGCCACCGACCGCCCGGCTGGGAGCCCACGATGATGGCGGCGGCGGCCTGGACGCTGGCCACGCCGCGACGACTCGCTCGGATGGAGCGGCTGGCGGCGCTCGGGTCGCGATTCGTCGGCCGAAGTGGGCGGATCGGCCATCTTCGCGGGCCGGGCGTCGTCGACGCCTGGTTCCGCGTCCGGGACATCAAGGCTCCGCCTCGCCTGTCGTTCCGCCGCTGGTGGCGCCGGACCGATGGCGGCCGGAAGGACCCGTAGTCGTGACGAGCGCTCGCGAGGAGATCCTCGGGCGGATCGCCGCCGCGCTGGCGGACCGCCCGGAGAGCCGGCCCGTGCCCCGCGACTACGAGCGCCGACTCGGCCCGGCCATCGACATCGTGGAGCTGTTCGCCGAGCGCGTCCACGACTACCGGGCGACGGTCCACCGAACGAGCATCGAGAACCTGCCGGGGACCGTCGCCACGATCCTGGCCGGTCTCGGCGTCGTCCGGATCGTGGTCCCCGGCGGCGCGCCTGCGGCATGGCTGGCGGACGCCGATGTCGAGCAGGTCCGCGATGACCCGCCCCTGTCGGTGGCGGAGCTCGACCGGATCGACGCCACGATCACCGGCTGCGCGGTCGCGATCGCCGAGACCGGCACGATCGTCCTCGATGGTGGTCCGGGCCAGGGTCGCCGGGCGCTCAGCCTCCTGCCCGATCGGCACCTCTGCATCGTGCCGGCCGACCTCATCGTGGGGACCGTCCCCGAGGCCCTGGAGCGGCTCGATCCGCGCCGGGCCCAGACCTGGATCAGTGGCCCGTCGGCGACGAGCGACATCGAGCTCCAGCGGGTCG
>DASVIK010000317.1:0-5197 GCA_036382135.1 Candidatus Limnocylindrales bacterium
GGTGGCCTACGCCCTCTTCAGTGCGCCGTGCATCGACGCCATGGCCGTCGACCCGGTCGCGCTCGGGATGACGGAGTACCGGGACACGTACGACGACCTCGGCGAGGTGGTCGGCTGGGTCCACGACCTCGGGGCGGCCTGGGCGGCCGATCTGGAGCGGCGGCGCGTGGTCGTCTCGGACCGCGATGCCGGGTACATCGTCGAGGTGATCCAGCCCGCCCCCCGGGACCTGGTCTGGTCGTTCGTGACCGACCCGGCGTTACGCCCGAAGTGGCAGGCTGGCGTGACCGCAGTGGCGGAGCTGCCGACGAGCCCCCGACGTTCGAGCGGGTCGATGAACCACTGCATGCACGGGGCGGACGTCCTCGTCGAGGAGATCCTTGACTGGCGGCCGATCGACCACGTCACGACGCGCACGACGCTGCCGAACGGCTTCAAGGTCGTCAGCTCGTTCGTGTTCGAGGACGCCCCGGAGGGCACCCGCGTCCGCAGCCTGTTCACCTGGGGCCGGAACCGGCGCGAGCGTGAGGAGCTCGCCTCCATGCGCGACTTCATCGCAGGGTTGATCGAGCAGGGCCAGTCGAACCTCCACGATGTGCTGGCGGAGGAGATGGCCCGCCGGACGACCCTGGCGGCCGCGGCCCCACCCGAGCCCGCGGCACCGGAATCGCTGGGCCGGGAGCTTCGCGAACCGATTCGGCTCTAGCCGCACGCCCGTCGCCCGGCGGAGGCCGGCCGACTGTGGCACCACCTGGGCCAGTACCAGCCTCCGCCTCGGAGGCATCACCGACGTCCGCCTCTTCGGCTTTGCGGGTGGGTTCCTCGCCGTGCTGCCTCCGGGTGATCGCGACGCACCGCTCGCGGCCTGGCGATCGTTCCGCTCGGGGGCCTGGGAGCCGATCGCCGATTCCCCGGCGTGGCCAGCGTCAGTGTGTCAGCGCAGGATGCGCGCTTCCGTTTCCACGGATCGGCGCATCTCGTCCGGGTCGACCGGCTTCTCCGGATCGCCGGTATCGAGCGCGGGGTCGCGATCCTCGGACTGCGGCTGGGCCGACCCTGACAGCGGCTTGGTCGACGTCGAGGCGGGAGACGCGTCCGCGGGGGCGGCCTCCGCGAGTTCAGCCTCGGTCCATGCGCAGTTCGGGCAGGCCCAGGCCCCTCGAAGGGCGCCGTCGTCGGCCGCGGCGTCGCGCGAGCTCCATCGCCGACTCAGGTCGTCGCGCCCGCAACTGGTGCAATGGCGAACGATCGTGGTCATGGTCGAAGACCTCCTGTGAGGGATACCGGTCCGAACCACGATGGGCTCGATGGTGTGTCGCGAGCGCAAGCGGAGGGGCTCGCCGGATTGCAGGAGGCCGACACATGCCGCATCGACGTCCGACGGAACGCCCGACGGCGCTGCTCCCAACGGAGCCCTGGAGGCGCAACTTCCCTGTAATGGGAGGCTCCGTGGCGTTGAGACGGGGTGCTGATCGAGGCGCTCATCCTTGCGATCATCCCGGTCGCCGACCGGCGAACGGCCTACGCTGCTTGACCGCTGCCCGTACCGATCCGGCTGCCCACCCGGGGCCGGCAACTGGAGAGGAGTCGATCCCGTGGCCACCCTGAGCACGAAGAAGCGCGACTCACTGCCGAAGTCCGAATTCGGGCTGCCGGACGAGCGCAAGTACCCGATGCCCGACGAGTCCCATGCGCGCAACGCGAAGGCGCGCGCCGCGCAGCAGGTGAAGAAGGGCTCGATCACGAAGGCCGAGGAGGAGAAGATCGACCGGAAGGCCGACCGGATCCTCGACGAGGACTAGTAGCCCGATCGATCGTTGCGCCGCCGCGCAACCTGCGCCCACAGCCGGTGCTAGCATGCGGACGACCTATTCCGGCTCCCTCGTGTGGAGACCGATCGAGCCGTTCCGGCGGCCGGTGAACGGTCTCGCGATGGCCCGGGTGGCAAGGAGTTGCGACTGTGGCGACCGTCACGTTCGATCACGTCACCAAGAAGTACGGCGACGTACTCGCGGTGGACGACCTCAGCCTCGAGATCCAGGACGGCGAGTACATGGTCCTGGTCGGACCATCCGGCTGCGGCAAGACGACCAGCCTGCGGATGATCGCCGGCCTCGAGGAGATCACCGCCGGAGAGCTCCGGATCGGCGACCGGGTCGTCAACGACGTGGCTCCCAAGGATCGCGACATCGCGATGGTCTTCCAGAGCTACGCCCTCTACCCGCACATGACCGTCCGCGACAACCTCGCCTTCGGGCTCAAGCTGCGCAAGGTGCCCAAGGCGGACATCGAGCGCCGGGTGAAGGAAGCGGCCGACATCCTCGACATCGGCCGGTATCTCGACCGCAAGCCCAAGGAGCTGTCGGGCGGCCAGCGCCAGCGCGTCGCGCTCGGGCGCGCGATCGTCCGCGAACCGGCCGTGTTCCTCATGGACGAGCCCCTCTCGAACCTCGATGCAAAGCTGCGCGTGCAGACCCGCGCCGAGCTCGCGCGGCTCCACCAGCGCCTCAAGACCACGACCGTCTACGTCACCCACGACCAGGTCGAGGCGATGACGATGGGCACCCGGATCGCGGTCATGAGCGAGGGCCTGCTGAACCAGGTCGGGACCCCGCAGGAGCTGTACGACCACCCGGTGAACCGGTTCGTGGCCGGCTTCATGGGCAGTCCGGCGATGAACTTCCTCGATGTCACGGTCGCCGGCTCCGGCGACACCATGACGCTCGAGGCGCCCGACGCCACGATCCCGGTCCCCGATCGACTGCGCTCGGTCGTGGGCGCCGCCGGTCGGACGCTCGTGGCCGGCTTCCGTCCGGACCATTTCGACCTGGGCGAGGGCGGACCGGCTGCGGCCACGATCCGTGGACGCGCCGATGTCGTGGAGTACCTCGGGGCCCAGGAGCTCCTGCACCTGTCGGCGGCCGGCAAGGATCTCGTGGCGATCGTGAACGCGTCGCACAACGTCCGGCCGGGTGACGCCCTCACCCTGCGCCTGCCGCTCGACAAGCTGCACGTCTTCGACACCGAGTCCGGCGTGTCGCTCGACATCCAGGCCAAGCAGGTGCCGGCCTGAGCGGTTCGTCGCGCGGCATCTCTCGCGGATCGTCCGATCCGCTCGAAGAACGGGTCGTCGAGTCGCAGGTCCTCCACGAGGGCCACTACCTGACGTTCCGCATCGACACGGTCGAGCGGGCCGACGGGTCGCGTGCCCGGCGCGAGGTCTGCGGCCACCCGGGCGCGGTCGCGATCGTCGCGCTCGACGAGGGGGAGCGCGTGCTCTTCGTGCGCCAATGGCGCTCCGCGGCGGGCCGCGCCCTGCTCGAGATCCCGGCCGGGACGCTCGACGTCGTCGACCGGGCCGCCGGGCTGGTCGAGGACCCCGGACTCGCCGCCCCGCGCGAGCTCGAGGAGGAGACCGGCTACCGGGCCGGGACCTGGAAGCTCCTCGGGTCGTTCTGGACGGCGCCGGGCTTCGCCACCGAGCTCATGCACCTCTACCTGGCGACCGATCTCCGGCGGGCCGACACGGACCGCCTTGGGCCCGACGAGGACGAGCGCTTGGAGCTCGAGCGAATGCCTTGGCGCGAGGCCGTCGCCGCGGCGACCGACGGCCGCATCGCCGACGCGAAGTCCATCGTCGGCCTCCTCTGGCTGGCCCGGTTGCTGGACGGCGGAGCGCTCTCCGGCAGCTCGCACTCCCGCGGCTGACTCGCGCCTCACCGTCGCGGGTATCCCGTGGGTGCATGACGCCGGGCATGCGGACCGGGTTGGAAACCGCGGTTCGGTCGCCGGGAAACCCTGATGACCTCGGATGCCCGCCAGAGGCATCGGATCGGGATGGATCCGGGCGCGATCCTGGCGCGATCCGTGCTCGATCACGCACGCCCGTAGCGTGATGCCCTGACGGGCATCACCCGGGGCAGGGTCTCCGGGACCGTCATGCGCGGTCGGGGGACCTCGCGACGGCCCGCCTCGACGCCGCTCAGCCCTCGAGCGGTTGCACGCGGTCCAGCGCCGACCGGTAGAGATCGCTCTCGGGGCTCAGCGCCAGGGCCAGCCGGAGGTGCGTCCGCGCCTCGGGCCGTCGGCCGAGCAGCTTCAGGCTTTGCCCGAGCGCGTAGTGGGCGTAGTGCGACGAGGGGTCGACCTCGAGGAGCGCCGCGAACGTCTCGGCGGAGCGCTCCCGCTGACCGCTGTTGTAGTACGCGCGGCCAAGCAGCTCGAGGATCGAGCCCTTGCCCGGCTCCTGGCGAGCGGCGCGCTCGAGGACGATCGCCGCCTGTGCGAAATGGCGCCCGGCGACGAGGGCGGACCCGCGCTGGTACAGCTCGTAGGCACCCTCGTGGTCGTCCGCGGACGGCTCGAACACGTCAGGCCTCGGCACGCCAATCGGCGAGGTCGACCGGTCGAAGGCGCGGGCTGGCGGTACGGCCGGGGATGCGGCCGCGCTTGGCGATCGGGCGCCCGTCGATCTCCTTGATGTCACCGGTGAAGTCGATCGGGGCCGCCCCGCTGATGTACGAGCCGACCGCGTACGAGTCGACCGGCGCGTCGGCCTCCTTGAAGTACGTGATCCGATCGGGCGACAGCCCGCCCGAGACGACGATCTTCACGTGCGTGAAGCCCTCGACGTCGAGGCGCGCGCGGACTTCCTTGACGAGGTCGGCCGTCACGCGACCGCGCTCGGCCGGGGTGTCGAGCCGCACGCCATACAGGCGATCGCCGAGCGCATGGGCGACGCGCAGGGCCTCCTCGGCCTCGTCCTTGAACGTGTCGACGAGGACGATCCGGGGCACGTCGGCATCAAGGTCGCGGTCGAACGCCTCCGCGGCGGCCACCGTGTCGCCGAAGATGAGGACGAGCGAGTGGGGCATCGTGCCGGTCGGCGCGAGGCCGGCCAGCCGGGCGCCGGCGGGGGTCGACGCGCCCACGCAGCCACCCACGATCGCGGCGTAGTCGAGCACGTCCGTGATGTCGGGGTGGACGTGTCGGGCGCCGAAGCTGATCACCGGGGCCGGCGCGGCGACGTCCACGCACTCCCGGGCCGCCGTCGCCCAACCGGTCGACTGGGCGAGCATGCCCAGGAAGGCGGTCTCGTAGAGTCCGAACTGGCGATAGCGAGCCGTGATGCGCAGGACGATCTCCTTTGCCTCGAACGGATCCCCGTCGTCGAGCGCCTCGAGCGTGACCGCGCCGG